>CABMIA010000154.1 GCA_902386085.1 uncultured archaeon | reverse complement strand
GTGACATATATGCCCAAGTATAACCAGATCATAGCGATCCTGCCCGAGATAGACTTCTCTTAAATCGCCAGGCAGGTAACTGAACCTCTCTCCCAGGTTGAACCTGTCCGCGAACTTTTTTGTCACATCAAGTACGTTAGGCCAGTCCTGTGCCGTAACTTTCGTCCCGCCGTCGCTCTGTGCAAAAGCAATACTCCATGCGCCCGATCCCGCAGCCACATCGAGCACATGGAGGTTTTTCCAATCCCTACCAGCCCCGAGCGCCCCTGCCGCCGCTTTTGCGCAGGGATAGCTCATCGGGAATAACTGCGAAACGAGCTTTTCAAAAAACTCTGCCCCCTGCTCTTTATCCAGGCTCTTAAAGGGTTTCCCGCTCCTTACAACTTCGCTCAGGTTGCGCCAGGGCTCCCACAGGTCGTCTGCATGCTGCACAAAATCCCCCAGGTACGCGGGCTTGCCTTTTACGAGAAACTTCTCAGCCAGCGGGGTCAGGCTGTATTCGCCATCTGATTTTACGATGAAGTTCAGAGCCGCAAGGCTGTCCAGGAGAATTTCGATCCCGCGCTCGCCGGATGACGCCGCTTCTGCAATATCGGCTGCTTTACGGTGTCCGCTGGAGATATGTGTAAATACCTCAAGGTCGATGCCTGATATTAATACACGGGTGGCAGTGAAAGCAAAGAAAGTTTCGAATATCTTTCCAGGGTTTGGTTCTTCATTATCTATTTTCGTTTTTGTCATTCGTTTTTCCTCCCATTTTTATTATTATGTTTAGAAATACTCCTTTATCAGACTTATCAACGTCTCTGACAGTTCATCAAGCTTACCCGTGAAAAGGTGGTCAGCATTTTCAATTTTTACAATCTTTTTCGGTTCCGGGAGCTCTGAGTACAATTCTTCAATTTTTCCGATGGGTATGAGCTCATCCAGTGTCCCGTGGATGAAAAGTTTAGGTTTGGGGCAATCCATCAGAAATTTCATATCAGCAAAGTTGACAGGGGTTCCTATTCCGATCACAATTTTGACACGCACATCCCTGCAACCTGCTTTCATGCCAGTCCATGCTCCGAAGGAGTGCCCGGCAACCAGTATTTTTTCTCCCATACCCGTCATATAGTTTATGGCAGCCCTTATGTCTTCCACCTCCCCGACCCCCCTATCATATTTTCCGCTGCTTCTCCCGACCCCGCGGAAATTGAAACGCAGTGAGGGCAAACCCAGTTCAAGGAGCGCATGCGAGGCGGTCACCACGACCTTGCTGTTCATCGAGCCGCCGTAGAGCGGGTGAGGATGGCATATCACCGCAGCATTTTCATACTTTTTGAGTTCAGGGAGCGGAAGGGTGAGAAGTGCTTCAAGCTTTCCGGCAGGCGAAGGGATCATCAACTCTACGGTTCTGTGAGATGGTTCCATGGCTTAAGTTAACTCGATCTTCTCCTCGCAATACGAACTTTCACCTGACATCGTCCTGCTGACGGTGTACTTCAGTTTTGGATTCACAGCATCACAGAGTCCCTGAACAAAGCTTTTCCCAAAACTCTCGCATAACTTTGATGCATCAGCCCCCGTATTTTTCCATTCCTCCAGGAAAGGGCATTCGGTTGTATGCGCGACAAAGCGCCTGGACGTATCCTCTATTATGTTATAATCAACCGACAATTCCGAAAGCAGCGCCATAAAAACCGCCCCGGCAGCTTTTGCATCCTTCCCTTTTATCCCGCAGGACTTTATCCGTTCCCTGGCATATTTTGTTCCGAGTTCGCGCTGCGTTTGGGCTACTGTTTTTAGCGCTTTCTCCCCTTCCTTCGCCACTTTATCAGCGGCGGAGGCGGCATATTTTACAGCAGGTCTCTCACTGACTTTGACTTTTGGTTTTCTGATTTCAGTCATCCGGATCACCTCTGGTTTTCATAAGCTATCGTCTCTATATTAGTAATGATTCTTAATGTTAATAAAGCTATGATTAAAGCCGAAAATGCTATCGAAAAATGCTATTTTTACAAATATGCGGCCAGGATAAACTAATGGGAATGTGCCCTTCACATGCATCTATGTTCTGGTGCAGGCGTTGGGCACAATAATCCCACTCCTATCCCTTCTTATAACCTGGATTCAGCCGTTGTTTCCTGCCAATCAGCAATGAGTGCTTGATCGCATTTCAGTCCACCTGTGTAAGCATGATTGCCAGTAACTTTGAAATTATTGCATGAAATGTAAAGCTCTTCGATCTGTTTGCCGGTGATACCAACCTTTAACAATAATACTCTTTCTTCTGGAGTCTCTAACATTAACTCATCTCCAATCTACAAACGTTTTCCCCGTTTTTTCCCTTCAGATTAGAGATATACTATGGTAATAATAAATCTTTCTATAATGAATTATCGTGGTTCAACCCCGAAAAAAAGTCAATAAACAAAACAGGAAGCAGGTTTCAGGTCGCTGCTTCCCCGGGGTGGCCGCTTCGGCTGATATGCTCCTTATGCTATTCAATTCTTTAACTCCAGGAATCTTGTCCCGGTTGCCATCTTATTCCACAGTTTTAAGTATAGAACTGCTATCTGAAAGAGCCATTAGAGATGGTACTGTTGACCTACCAAGAGCTTTCCTTTGACATAGTCGTAATAATATTTCTCATGCTTGCCTCGATTTTTTTCAGTCTCACTGAAACTTCTATACTATCCTTGAATAAGATCAGGCTGAAAGGACATCTGGAAAAAGGAAGAAAAAATGCCAATATAGTTAAAAAACTCCTGGAAACCCCTGAGAATTTCCTGGCTGCGATACTGATAGGTAACAATATAGTCAACATAACTATATCTGTCCTCATAACGATTGTCGTACTCGATGTTTTTGGTCCGAATGCAGTATCTCTTGCAACTATTATCGCTACGTTCCTGATCCTTGCTTTTGCAGAAATAACCCCAAAAGCATATGCTGCACGGAACCCTGAGATCGCCTACAGGCTTGCAGGACTAATGAATTTACTTATAATAGTCTTCAGGCCGCTGATAATTTTTTTTACGGGATTTACAAATACACTCCTGAGATTGATAGGGGTGAGTTCCTCCCTGAAGGAACCAATATTCATTCGCGATGACCTGTGCCACATGATCGAACTTGGTGAAGAAGAGGGAGTTATCCCAAAAAATGAGAAGCATCTTTTAAGATCAGCGCTTGATTTTTCCCAGATAGCAGCAAGGAATGTCATGATACCTATGGAAAAAGTCACGTGCCTGGATGTAAGCGCAAAACTGGAAGATGCCATAAAGGTTGTAAATACTGAAGGATT
>CABMIA010000153.1 GCA_902386085.1 uncultured archaeon | reverse complement strand
GTTCCTGAAATGCCGCAGTTCCATCATGGGCTGGGGGGTTTTGTTCTCGACAATGATGAAAAGGATAAAAAAAACAAACGATATAGTGAAAAGCCCCAGAATATAAAGGGAATCCCATCCTGCTTCCTGTCCCTGGCTCAAAGCCAGCAATAGCAATACAAGACCGCTGAACAGGGTGAAAGCTCCTGGCGCATCAAATACCTGTCCATGGTTGGTTTCGTCCTTCTGAAGTATCCGAAGTGCAGTCGCAGTCCCAAAAATCCCGACAGGGATGTTGATATAAAAAATAGACTGCCATCCGACATTCTCGATCAGGAAACCACCCATTATTGGTCCGGCCATGGAACCGATCGCCACTACAGTCCCGATCAATCCCATTGCTTTGCCCCTTTCGCGCGGCGGGAATACGTGCGTGATTATTGCCACTCCCGTAGCCATCAGCATGGCTGCACCGATGCCCTGTATTATCCTGTAAAATATGAGCTGCCCTTCCGTGGCCGAAATAGCGCATAATCCAGAGCCAACTGTAAAAAGCGCAAGTCCTCCTGCAAAAATGTATTTCCTGCCTATCATATCCGAGAGCCTGCCAAGACTCAACAGGAGGCTTGTGATCGTCAACAGGTATGCCATCACCACCCATTCGATGGTTGTTATATCAGTCCTGAAGTATTCTGTGAGCGTAGGAAGGGCAACATTTACTATGCTACCATCAAGAGTAGCCATGAAGATGCCTACCCAGACTGTTAACATCGCTTTCCACTTATATTCCATTCACTGTCACTTCACATGTTTGAGTATATGCCCCATCTCAGGGAGTACAAGTTCTATGGCAAGCTTGACGGCATTTGGCGAACCGGGCAGGCAAAAAATCACTTTCTGTCGCAATATCCCCGCGAGAGCACGCGTGAGTATTACAGCGTTTCCGATCTGCTCCATGCTTTTCTGCCTGAAGAGTTCCCCGAAGCCAGGCATCTCCTTCTCAAGATACGGCATTACAGCTTCTATCGTGACATCAGAAGGGGAAAGCCCGGTACCTCCGGTTGAAATTATCACATCGGCATCCGAATACATGCACTTCTTTAATGCCTCCCTGATCATCTCGATATTATCAGGAACAAGTTCGTAATGTACAACCTCGCTGCCCTGCACCTGTACCATACCCCAGATGAGTTTTCCGGATACATCTTCTGCACGCTCGGGACGGGCCACCTTACCGTATTTGTTGTACCGTGAAGTGCTCATCGTAAGTATTGCACATTTATAAGATCTTTGCGCATTTTCCTTATGAAGCAGGGAAGTGTCCATGAGCCTTCTTATATGTTAAAAGATATAAAAGATTACTTATCATACTCTTGGCAGTAATGTAATTCGGTGCTCACATCCAGATCAAAAGAAGCAGTTATAGTTTTTATTCCTTTAGCTATGAAAATATCTGAGATATTTAAAAATTATTGTATAATTCTATTATTTTACTAATTGATAAGTCTCAGGATTGCGGTTAGAAATAGAGCGGCTACCTCCAAATCCATGCGGTTAAAATTTAAATAGAATGCAATTCAAGTATAGATTGTGACCGCTGAAAAAAATTATCGTTTTGACATTGCTGATGTCCTGATATGGTTGAGCATTATACTACTTGTCTTCTGGATTATTGTTAAAATCCTGGGGATTAGCTAATGCTCTGGCTCGATGTTCTCCCCGTCATCAGTGCAATAGGGGCTATTGCCGGCCTCAGCTTGAAGGCAGGCAGGATACTTCAAAAATTGGATTACGTTATAGAAGAGGTGCATCAATTAAAAACAGACATGCGAGACATCAAAGCCGAACAAAAAAACCATGGTGAACGTATAGTTATTCTGGAAACAAAAGCAAACGCAATGGAAAAAAGGTTTGCCGTGGATTAACTTTATGTTATATTTTTACAAAATTGGCCTTTACAAGGCTTATAACACATTATTTAAAATCTCCTGAAAATGAGATTCCTCGCCATTGATGTTGGAATGGGAACGCAGGACATACTCCTATACGATAGCGAAAAAAACATTGAAAACTGCGTGAAGATGGTTCTGCCATCCCATACGCAGATCATCGCGAAACGGATTTCAAATGCGACAAGATCAAAGCAGGACATTTTCCTTGCCGGTGAAACGATGGGCGGGGGACCGTGTGCGGGCGCATTGGCAAAGCACATCGAAGCTGGTCTTGCAGCATTCGTAACAGAAAGAGCCGCGCTGACGTTCAACGATGACCTGGATAAAGTAAAGGAAATGGGTGTGGTCATCGTTGGAGACCGGGAAGTAAATGAATTGAATGCGGTCAGAATTGAAACGCGGGATATTGACAAACCGGCCCTTGAAAAGGCTTTAAATCTTTTCGACATTGAACTTCCGGATAAATTCGCGGTCGCTGTGCAGGATCACGGATTTTCACCTCTTACCAGCAACCGCATGTTCAGGTTTGAATATTTCAGGGACGTTTTAAAAAGCGGGGGAACGCTTGACTCCTTTGTTTACAAAAGAAATATCCCTGAGCGATTTTCAAGGATGAAGGCAGTTGGAAGAACAGTGCCGGGTGCGCTTCTCATGGATACGGGAATTGCAGCTATCAGGGGGGCGCTTCTTGACGACACTGCAATATCGCCGTGCCTGGTGGTCAATATCGGGAACGGGCACACGCTTGCATGCGTTGTCGAAGATAACAAACCTGTTTCAATATTTGAGCATCACACTTGCCAGATGACGGCAGATAAGCTCGATGATTACCTTGAAAGGTTATGCGCCGGGACATTGAGCTTCCAGGAGGTTTTTGATGATGGCGGGCATGGGTGCTTTATCAGGGAAGCCATTCCCCTTTCGGACATCGGTTCAATATTGGTGACAGGACCGAACCGCGGCATTATGCGAAACTCAAAACTGGATATAAACTTTGCCTCTCCTTTCGGGGATATGATGCTCACTGGATGTTTCGGATTGATGGACGCTTACATTAATTATGCAGAAAAATAATGATGAGGGCATGAATAAGGAATTATACAGACCTGTGATAAAGGCAATCGCGGCTCTTTTTTTGATAGTGCTCATCAAGCTCGCCGCGCTTCTGACGCTCAAGCAAGTTAGCACGTTTTATACGACACTGGATATTATTCTATCACTTGCTGTAATCATCATCCTGTTAAGGTTCAGGAGGGATTTCAACCTGCAGCTTGGGATATCGTTGCCCGGGTTCCCAGAAGCCCAGGCTGCGGTATCGGGTTTAATATTATTGCTTGTTATTCTGACCCTCTATGAAACCTTCAGTCCTTTCTTGGGTCTCCTTCCATATGGTGTATTCAATATCGTCTTTTTCATTCTGGCATTGATTCCTGTTTATTCCCTCTGGAATCTAGTCTATAAGAACAGCGACAGGTTTTTAGACCTTATCGGGTTTATCCCCGCTGAAGGAAAGAAGATATGTTCCTGCGGATGGGAAAATCCGGGTTCAAATAAATTTTGCGGGAAATGTGGATCGCCTCTGCCATAAAAAATATTTGAATTTATATAATCGGCACTGAGCTGTGTCTATGATAATGATTATAATAAAGATAAAATAATAATGATGTTGATGACAGATTTTAAATACTATACCGCACCAATATTTATGAAATGTGGATTAGAGGAATTCTTTTCAGGATAACGTATTTTCTAAAGTCCAATGCTGCCGCATTGGAGATTCTAAAATCTGAGAAAGCAATTTCGGAGGTTATAGGCCATGTACTTATATTGGGCCTGACTGTTATCGGGGTGAGTATGTTAACCGTATTCAGTTTGCCTGTGATCTTCAACCTGCAGGAAGTGGCAAATGTAAAGAATGTCGAGCAAACATATTCGGTATTGGACTCCCAGGCGAACAGCGTGATACTTGGGAGTTCACCGGTTCAGATAGCAAATGTAAATCTTGGGGAAGGTACCCTGAAGGTTGAACCTGATAGCAGCTTTATAGTTATAACAAACGCAGGCAACACTTTCAATATTACAGAACCTATGGGGAGTTTAAAATATAATCTGGGGGAT
>CABMIA010000152.1 GCA_902386085.1 uncultured archaeon | reverse complement strand
GCCATCTTCAGCAAAAAGCACTTTTTTTATTAGACCTGCTGATACAAGGCTTACGATCAAAGTAAATCCTGATTACGGAGAGTATGGTGATATCCTGCATGTATCAGGCATGCTGGATGTAAAAAATACTACAGGCATAGCAGGGGCAGGGATCTCCATTTCAATGGATAATAATCCGCATGCAAATGTGACAACAGGTGAAAACGGTTCGTATGACTACGATCTCTTTATTCCGGTGATAGATGAAGGTGATCATACGGTCGGAGCGGCCTTTATTCCGGAAGAGCAGCCGCTTTCCCAGGCTGCCAGTAAGACAACGATGAAAGTGTTGCGGGCGAATACCACAATTTCGATAGAAGGGCCTGATGTCGCATATCAGGATGATTTTTTGAACATCTCAGGTAAACTGAGGACGCTAAAAAATCGTAATGTTCCTGCTTCTGATATTGCAGTTATTTTCGATACTGATTTAATTGGCACAGCGCCTGTACAAAACGGCAATTTTTCATTCAGCATCAGGATTGCCAAAAATACGAGTCCGGGAAATCATACGGTTGTTACGAGGTTTAACGGGGAATCTTTGTTCTTGCCGTCTGAGAACTCAGTGCCTGTCGATATTAGAAATAAACCGGTATTTTATGCCTTAGGACAAAAAGTGGCTGGATCCGGTTATGGTGTTCCGCTTTTGGGGCTTGGGGTAGCCGCGGTAATATTGATTATTTTTTACCTGAGAAAGGAAAGGGCATTCCTGTCGTGGATCGATGCCCTCGCTATGGCAATCAAAACAAGGATTTCAAAAGATAAAAAAACCGTGGCGCAAATCCCACCTGAGCCAGTAGAAGAAATTGAAATAGAAACGATCTAGCCGGCAGGGCTGCAGGTTCACGAAGAGGCGAGTACGGATTCGATTTATATGAGTATGCGCGATCTGATCTTGCAGGGGCAGTTCAGCGAATCGATCTCATTTTCATTTAATAATGCAAAAGATTACATATCAACAAAATCAGGGATCAAAAGTACCCCCCAACAGACCCATTGGGAATTTTATGAACTTGTAAAGGATATGCCTGAAATTGCACATGAATTCAAAGAGCTGACAGGATTGTATGAAACTGCTATGTATAGCAACAGTAAGATAGGTAAAGACGATGCATTGAAGGCTTTAGATTTACTAAAGGAGATTTATAAATCCTCAAGCAATGAATAAAATAAATAGAATAATATTGATCCTGGTTGTATTTCTAATACTGCTCATAGCTATTTTCAGGTTCTCTGAGAATAACGCAGACTTCAGTACATACAACCCGGATTGGAACGGAGGAATGCAGATCAGGAGTCTTGTATCCGGGAATCATACTGTTATGTCCCTGCCAGGCCGCGAGGGTATATCTTCACTCGAACCGGATAAATCCGTATTTATTATTCTGGGGCCGGGAGATAATATCTCGGAAAAAGATAAGGAAAGCGTTAAGAAATTTGTCGATGCCGGCGGGCTTCTTATTCTTGCGGACGATTTTGGCACGGGAAACCAGCTTCTCAATAGATTTACAACCTCTGTCTCATTTTCCAATCTGCTTCTCATGGATGATGTAAGTTTCTGGAAAAAC
Source organism: uncultured archaeon (assembly GCA_902386085.1). Classification (GTDB taxonomy): domain Archaea; phylum Halobacteriota; class Methanosarcinia; order Methanosarcinales; family Methanoperedenaceae; genus Methanoperedens. Next base: position 4,930 of record CABMIA010000152.1, on the reverse strand, counting down.
TCCACTTTTTCGGTAGCAACAGCAAATATTGAAAATGTAAGTAACATTACATTGAATTATCCCGCATCTCTTCTGATTACGGATAAATCAGTGAATGTGCTTGCCAGTTCCAGCAGATTCAGCTGGCTATCGGCAAATGAATCCATTCATGAGAATATACATGAGAAGCGGGGCTCTTATCCCTTAATAGCAGACATCCCCTCCGGACATGGAAAATTGGTGTTAATATCTGATCCCAGCATATTTATAAACAGTATGCTCCCGATGCAGGATAATAAGCTTCTTCTTGAAAAACTGGTTGCAGGCAGGATTTACGTGGGTTTTGATGAAACAGGACGTACGCCTCCCATACCTGCTTTTGATTACCTGATAAGAACAAATACATCTTACCAATACCTGTTCGCATTGATGGTCATATCACTGGCATTTATATATATAAAAAGGGACAAGATAAGTAAGCTCAAAATGGAAAAAACAGTAACCATAAAGGATACTTTGGTTCGGGACGAAGAGAGTATAATAAAAGACATTCTTAAAAGACATGATTGGGATAAGCGCAAATTCATGCTTTTCAGAAATAAGATCAGGGGAAAACAATGAAAACGGAAACCCAATTGATCGAGGTTCAGCGCATAGCAAAAGAGATTTTTAATGAAGTAAATAAAATAATCGTAGGGAAAGCAGATCTCATCAATTACCTTGTTATAAGCCTTCTTTCAGAGGGCAATATTCTCATGGAAGGCTATCCCGGAGTTGCGAAAACAACTATTGCAAAGACTTTTGCTTCTGCTCTTGGCTGTGACTTTAAAAGGATCCAGTTCACGCCAGATATCATGCCCGCCGATATTACAGGCACTTACATCTACAACCAGAAGATCGGGAATTTTGAACTCAGGAAAGGACCTGTGTTTGCAAATATCGTACTGGCTGATGAGATCAACAGGACATCGCCAAAATCCCAGTCAGCAATGCTCGAGTGTATGGAAGAGAGACAGGTCACCCTGGATGGGAAAACCATGCCGGTTCCCATGCCTTATATGGTTATAGCGACCCAGAATCCTATTGATTTGGAAGGGACTTATCCACTGCCCGAGGTTCAGATAGACAGATTCATGTTCAAGCTCAATGTAGGATACCCGGATGAAAAAGATGAGCTTGAAATGCTGAAACGCAAAGACAAAGAAGCATTAAGTGAAATAAAAAAGGTAACATCGCCTGAACAGATCACGGGAATGATAAATGCAGTTAAAAAAGTCTTCATAGACGAGAAAGTAATGATATATATAAGGAACTTGGTGATGAGAACAAGGGACAACAAAAATCTCCTGATGGGTGCAAGTCCGAGGGCGTCCATTGCAATTCTTAAAGCATCAAAATCACTTGCAGCGATCCGGGGAAGGTCGTACGTTATTCCGGATGATATTAAATACCTGCTCCCTGTGGTGCTGAGGCATCGTTTGATCCTTTCGCCTGAATCAGACTTTGGCGGAGTGACTGTAGATGAGATCATCCTGGATGCTTTAGACAGTGTGGAAGTTGTATAAATGTACTTTCAGCAAAAAGGAAAAAATACCACTATATTTGTATTTATTTTTATAATGTTGGGTGTAATAACTGCGAATCCTTTATTTTATGTTGTGGGTGCTCTCATAGCGTTTATAGTACTTTTTGATCTGGCGGTTTTTCTTGCTGCGGTAGATGCCATGGATGCATCAATAATGAGAAAAGTCAGCAAAAATAAATTATATCTGGATAATTCGCTGGATGTAGAGATAAATCTGAACATCAATAATAAAAATTTAAAAAATATATATTTCCATGATATATACCCGGATGCATTCATGCTTCTCTCAGGAGATGCGGTACAGAAAATCGACACTGGAAAATCCGGTCATCGTATTTCCTACAGTTTGAAAGCAATTAAGCGCGGAAACCATTCTTTTTCAGATCCGTATCTTGATGTTGAGAGCAATTTTCACATGTTTAAACATAAAATAGATCTTGATTGCAGGACAGAAGTCGTCATCTACCCACCGGTTTTAACAAAAAAATCGATTATAGCCCGTTATATTTCATCGCAGTTCGGTAGAAGCAGGTCGAGGCAAAAAGGGACGGGCGTAGAAGTTGCTGAGGTAAGGAATTATATTCCGGGAGATGACTTCAGGCATATTGACTGGAAGACGAGTTTAAGGCTTAACAGCCTGTTTTCAAAGGAATTCGAATCCGATACGGAACTCCCGCTCTTTGTTCTGGTAGATCACAGCAGGACAGATAATTCAGATAACCTTGATTATACAGTCAGGATCGCAAATTATCTGGCACAGCAGGCGGCAAGAAATAACCAGCCATCAGGGATGATCACATTCACGCACGACCGCATTACAAACAAGACTTTAATAAAAAAAGGAAAAAACCAATTTGAAATGGCAAGGAATCTTTTTTCACTTGGACTGCAGGACAGTAAGCCGTGTAGCATCGCTATGGATATAGCGGAGATAAAGGAGTTCGAAAGGAAGTTAAAATCATCTAACAGTGAGGAATTTTATTCTATCCTCGCGCCATTTTTTATTGATAACCCGGAACATCTGAGAATTATTGAGTCACAGGGCATATACCAGGCAATAAAACACGTGATAAGTTTTTCCAATACTCCCTCTTTGATAGCTATAATCACAGACCTTGCGTATGATGCGCCTATGCTTGAAAGTATACGCCTTGCAACATATTATGGGAATAAGGTTATTTTAGTTGTTACATCTTCTTTATTGTTCAGGGAATACGATGTACTGGGGCTTGAGGGACAGTATGTTGAATACATCAAGTTGCAGAAAAAAATTGAAAAGTTCAGGAGGCTTAAAGGCATAAAAATTGTAGAAGCTGGTCAGCATGAAACGCCGGAATTATTAATAAATCAGGTGGTATCTGGATGGAAAGCGAGTTATTGAAAAAGAGGCTAATCGAGTTAGAACGTGAGAATAAAAGGTTGAGAAAAGACCACAGCCTGGCAGAAAAAAATGAATACAGGAATACAGGCTATGTATTGATAATTTTAGGAGGTATAACTCTTGCAGTTTCTTATTTCACTTACAATAGTACCACTCTTGCATCCATCCTGTTATTTGCAGGACTGGGGACCACATATATCGGGGTTTTATCACTTTTTCTCACCCCGGAGAAGTTTGTCAGGGAAGAAATCCTGGAAAGAAGCAATCTTGCAAGCATTATCGTAATAAACAATATTATACAGGAGCTGCAAATACATACAAAAGGGATTTATGTTTTAGCAAATAATGAAATTAAAGTAATTCTTCCACTCAAGCCCGGCTATAAACCGCAAACGGACACTTTCCAGAGAACATTTCAGGTAGGGGATCCTGGCAGTACTGCTTTGGTGCTTGTTCCGCTTGGATATCCGCTGCTTCAGATGGCGGAAAAAGATGGTGCACAATGTGGCGATATATCCACTGCCCTGAATGAGGTGCTGGTTGGCGGCCTTGAACTTGCAGGCGGAATCGAAGTGATCCGGGGAAGCGATATAACTGTGAAAGTAATTAACCCCGTGTACATAAACCTGTGCGAAAGGGTTTCAAAAGAAGCTCCCGGGATATGTGCTATCGGATGTTCGTTTTGCAGCCTGGTAGCATGTATAATCACAAAAAGCACAGGTAAAAATGTTGTAATTGAGCAGGTTGAACATAGTAAGACCGACATTGTGGCAAAATTTAGAACGGGCTAACCCGTTACATTCACCCAGAGATGGGTATCCCTGTAAGGCTGGGTGAAATTCTTGCCTTTATACAGCAGGAACTGGAGTTTCAATCCGCTGCCCGCCCGCCCCGGAGTGAAGTTGACAGGCTTCTCCCATGTTTGATTATTGTCTATCCGGATTTGTTCTTCTTCCAGGATCTCTTCATTTATTTTAACACGAATTGTGAAATTAACAGTTTCGTATTCATGGTTGACTATTCCTACAATAACGGCATTGCTTCTCCCAACAGAAAGGTCAGTCGGGTAGCCCTCTGCTTTACCGCGCGGTCCAAGAAGGTAAAATTCAGTAAATTTCTCTCCCTGCTTTGGTGTGACAACAACATAAATTACCATTAGCAGGGATGTTACGATAGAAATTATGAGCACTACAGTCAGGATTTTATCAATTCGCTTTTCCGGCTTTCCTATTTCAGTTTTGATCGAACCGGCCAGATCTCTAAAGTTCACCTCGAACCTCATGCTCTCAGGTAGTTTGAGGCGGCGGAAATGAGCAATAAGAACCAGTATCAGGATAAAGATAGTTAAAGAAATTATTACAGGAGTAAGACGGATGCCCCACGGTGTAAAATTCAGCGCCAGCCCAATAAGAGGAACGATTGCTATGCTCAGACCAAAGCCAAGAGCAACCCGCTCTATGTGGTCAAGGTCGTCCTTGCCGGGAAAAAGCGCCGCGATCAGCACATAGCCCGGGATAAATAACACCACGGGTATTCCCAATATTATCCTGCCTGCCGATCTGTCCAGCGGCGGAATATACACAAATGCCAGGGCTAGGGCTGTAAAAAGGAGTACGAGTTTCAGGTCGGAAGGCATTCCTGTCCTGGCTTTCCTGCGAATGGAATCTACCAGGCCCCTGGAAGAATTGTTCAGCAAATCTAACAGCAATTCTGATTTCATTTTAACTCCCAAGCACACGGGCTATATTTGCCCTTCTGCCTGAAAGTGCGGGCACGATTCCTGAAACCATACCTGCGATAACCGCGGTTGAAAAAGCTATAATGATGATCAAAGGATTTGGTGAGAAAATTATGTCCATCTCAAAAAAGAAACGAATGGCTGCATTTAAGACGTACCTTCCCAGAACACCTGTTATTACGCCCGCTATTCCTCCCAGCACAGCAATCATAACGGATTCGTACAGGATGATTTTCATTATCGAACT
>CABMIA010000151.1 GCA_902386085.1 uncultured archaeon | reverse complement strand
CCCCGCCGCGGGAGCAAAGACCCCCGAAACGTCCCTGGTTTTTGAGCCGCTCAACAGTGAACAGGTTTATTCCTGTATGTATCGCCATGAAGTTCGTACCGAGCTTTGCCTGTTCTGCCGTTATCTTGAATAACTCGTCCTCTTTCATGTCCACGACAGAGCCGTATTTGCGGATGGCTTCTATGAAAGCCTGGTAAAGAGGTACACTGCCCACGGAAAGTGTGGTGGACTCCACGACCTTTCTTCTTATCTCATAAAAATCCCCGCCTGTTGAAAGCTCCATGAGCGTGTCTGCGCCCGATGCCTGCGCAACCCTTGCCTTTTCGATTTCCATATCGATATCCACAATGTCTGAGGAAGTCCCGATGGATGCATTCACTTTTGTTCGCAGTCCTTTCCCGATGCCGCAGGGCTTTGTGTAGCGGTAGGGGCTTGTCGGAATAACGATGCGCCCGTTCGCTATACCCCGTCGCACGAATTCAGGTTCCACGCCTTCATCTTTTGCGACCTGTTTCATCTCTTCCGTGAGATTACCATTTTTTGCTTCAGAAATCAAGCTCATGAATATTACCGGCGTTCGGAAGGATTGAACTTGTAGATAAATGTGTTTAATCAATAAAAATGAATTGAAATCAAGTAAAGTTGATTAATTCAACCTGAGTTAGTGAGGAGGTATATGCTCATAACTGCAAGAATGATACCTGCGGCGATCCTGTAATTCATTACATCCTTCAAAAGCAGAACACCCAGCATCACTCCGACAACAACGTTCATATTCACAACCGGCGCGACTTTTGAAAGCGATGCCTGCTGCAGGGCGAGAAAGAAAAGGACTGTCGCTATCCCTGCGACGACGCCTCCGGCGATCCCGTATTTTATATTATCGTAATTGATGCCGAGGTCGCTTTTTGAAACAAGATATGCTCCAAGCAATATCTGCGCCACGAACTGCGCACCGATAAAGATCATGGACGAAGCGGCAGGGTTTCCTCCTGCAGATGCCAGTTTAATAAAAAATTGCATGATCCCGTACAGGAATACGCATGCAACTGCATAAACAATCCAGTTCATCGAAAGGACAGTAAATCCCGGGAGAGTATAAAGATTACTTTATATCAGGCCTGAAACTCCTTAAAGTCCTCTCTATCTCATCAAAAACCGGGGGTCTTATCTGGAAAACATCTATACCTTCGGGGAATTCAATTGGCCTCCCATCGGTCATTATTAGAATGCCGTTCGAACTATCCGGCATTTCCCCTATGAGTTTTGAGACTGATCTGCTCATCTCATCCTGGGTTTCCTGGATCTTTTTCACGAGGTAGTCTCTCCACCCGTCAAAATCAATATCCTTTCCATAATAACCCTGATGTATTTCCTTGATTTCAGGCAGGAAGGATTTGGAATACTCTTCGAAAAGGAGCTTTGACCGCCTGATATGTTCCTCCTTGTCCACTCCCTGCAGCTTTGCTCCGCTGTCGATAAGGCTCTTTATTAACTTGTAATGGTTGCTGTCCTTTCCATACTTTTCAAAAAAGCCTGTGTCAGCCTTCTCAGTTTCCTTTATATCTTCAAGATAGACTGGACCGATATTCCCATAGGTCAAAATGAAATATTCTATTTTTTCCCTCACCTCGCCCCAGAACCTCTCGATTTTCGCATTCTCAAGCTTGAACTGTAAAGCCATCTCCTCAAACGGGAGGGTCGGCACCACGTAAAGTTTTCGCCCTGCTTTGAAGCTTGAAGCTTCTGGTTTCTCTATTTTCCCAAGCTCTGCCATAGTTTACTCTTATATCAAGGGAATATAAATATTATTTGAATTGGCTTCATCACCTTTTCCGCCGCCCGGTCAGATAGATCAAGCTCAATAGTGCTGCCAGGGAAACCACGAACCCGAATCCCGGAGCCTTGGGAGTCACCATGGGCAGTACAGTTGTGGTGGCTGCGGCAGGGGTCATAGTAGGAGTAGCTACCGGAGTTGCTGTCATTGCAGGCTCAACCACGATATCGATTGTATGTTCCGAGAAATGTGGAATATACATCATCAATTGTGCCCTTGCTCCATCCTGAACCGGCGATATCCAGCAGAGGGGTTGGTCCGTTCCATTGAAAACAATATTCGGATCATCCACACACTGCAATGTCTTATCATCATAATGGATTCTTAGCCTATCCCGGGCGCCAACAGCGAGAGAAGAGTTGTCAAGATCAATGGCAATAATCCGCCCGGACTGTTCTGTTCCGTTAACCACCAGCCTGATGCGATTCTGTTCCATCTCCTGAACTCTTAACTGCATGGTTTCGGAATAGTTTACCGAACTATAGGTGCCGTTCCTGCCCAGAGCTATTTCCATACCCATTCTCTTCCCTGCAATCTCCTGTGAAAATCTCCTGTACAGTTGATCGGACATGGGCATATTAAGCGGCGCTGCCCGGAAAATTACGGCACTGCTGGGAGGCGCATTTATTGTTACCTGACTGCCACTCACAGAACCGGTGATATTAACGCCTGAAATATACCCTGTGACAGACCCTTCTTCTATTCTGATAAGATTATCCTCTTTCGCAGCGGTTGCTCCGTTTGCCAGGGTGAATACAATAGATGTGCTTCTTGCTGACAGGATATTTATCACAGCAGCAGGATTGTCATGAAGCTGGATTACAATGGAGCCATCGATATTTGAAATACGCGTTACAGATCCCCGGGAACTTGTGGATCCATAATTGAAATTCGGTATGCTGATGTTGAACAGCGTGTAACCCGATATGGCATAATTAAGAACGCTTCCCGTCTTATTGTCTATGGCAAATGTTACATAATCCCCGAATTCGTTCTCACCCCGGTGCAAAAATCCCATCCCTTGCATTCCCAGGTCTTCTCTCATGCTCTTTCCCTGTTCCATCATTTTTCCCGGTTCTATGCTCTTTCCCTGATCCATCATATTTTTTCCACGGTCATCTGTCTGCTTTGGGTTCGCGCTGCCCATCTGGGCAAGAACAGGAGCAAGAGTAAACACCAGAAAAACGGTCGTTAACATTAAAATTGCAAACCTTTTCATAACTAACCTCCACATACTTATTTAAGCGGCATCAATTTAAAGATTTCTATGCCAGTTCCTTTAACGCATCTTCATAAACTCGTAAATCATGGGTACTGTGGAGCACGAACCGTATTTCATCAATTCCCTTATTTTTTTCAAGGAATTCGATGACGCTTCCCAGGGCGATCCTGCTTGCTTTTTCGATTGGGTATCCATACGCTCCAGTGCTTATCGACGGGAAGGATATTGATCTGAACCCCATCTTCAAAGCAAGAGCAAGGCTGTTCCTGTATGCCCTTGCGAGCAGTTCGGGCTCTCCCGTCCCACCCCCGCTCCAGATCGGACCAACAGTATGAATGACATGTTCTGCCCTGAGCCTTCCCCCGGTCGTTACAACCGCATCCCCTGTGGGCAGGCCATCGGGCAGGGATTCTCTTATGATCTTGCATTCGTTCAGTATGTCAGGCCCCCCTTTCCTGTGTATGGCACCGTCCACTCCCCCGCCCCCCATGAGACCTGAATTGGCTGCGTTGACTATGGCGTGGGTTCCCTGCTCTGTGATATCACCCTGTACCAGGATTACCCTGGCGGTTCCTATTTGGATCTGCGTGATTTCTTTATCCATTTCTTCTCTTTCTCCTGTATTCCAGGATAACAAGAATCATAATCACAAACAGGCATCCGAGGAGAAATACAATGCCCGGATGAGAGGAAAATATATCTGATGTTGCCGATGGAGCGACCGGGGAGGGCGCCACTGCTGGCACAGCCTTGTTCATGATGACAGGCATGGAGGTAACCGCCGGCGCGGAAACCGCCTCGTCTATGCTTCTGGCGGTTTCATTCATTACAGATACGGGTATAGATGTGCTTGCAGGTAAAGCAGATGGTCCGCTGCTTAACGATTCGCCTGTTCCCTGCACCAGTTTTGACCCCACGATTGTGCTTCTTCCTAAAAACTCTATCAGCCCTGAGGCAAACACTGCTGCCAGCAATACGCCAAGGTACTTTTTGAGAAGTTCAGCCACGGACTTCTTATCTGTCTTTTCAGGCACAACGACGATGAGCTTTCTCACAGGCGCATAAATCTTGACCTCGCGGCCTTTCTCGCTGTATTTTATCCTTTCCACTTTGATCAGCCCCACGCTTTCAAGATTCTCAAGATTATACACAATGGTGGAGATCGGGGCTGACAGCCGTTCGGAAATATCCGAGGCTGAAAGGGGCGCGTCGGCGAGCAGTTCTATTATCTGGCGCGCCGTGTCATTGGATATGACCTGCGTTATCTTCTTGGATTCCTCACCGAGAGGCAGTATGAGGAGCTTTTCTTCGCCCGGGTTCGCTTCGTTTTGTGGCATTGTTATTATTAATGAGCCTGGATATTAAAAGAGATTGCGATAACTTCGAATCCGTTCGAAGCTAATATCATTTGCAAAGGTAGCAAAGATTAAGCTTTTTGTAGTGTCTTAGTTGTTTCATGTCACCCGATGAAAAGATGCACACCATTATGGATTTACTGTCACAAAAAGGCAGCGTCCTGGTAGCATTCTCAGGCGGCGTGGATAGCTCAGTCCTTGCATCGCTTGCCTACAAGGCGCTCGGTGATAACGCAATCGCTGTGACTGCGGATTCCTACACGCTTTCACCCGGCGAGCTTGAATGCGCAAAAGAGGTTGCAAAAGAGATAGGGATCAAACACATCGTGATATTTTATGATGAACTCGATGAGCCTGAGTTCGCAAAAAACCCTGTGGACAGGTGCTATTATTGCAAAAAAGGTTTAATGCGGGAGCTAAAAAAAATCGCCTCGAAACACGGCATGAATACCATTGTCGAAGGGACGAATGTCTCGGAACTGAAAGGGCACAGGCCGGGCCGCAGGGCGGTCATGGAAGAAGGAATCTATAACCCGTTCGTTGATCTAAACGTTACAAAGGAGGAAATCCGCGAAATGGCGCGAAAGTTAAATTTATCTGTTGCAGATAAGCCCTCGATGGCATGCCTGTCTTCGCGTTTTCCTTACGGGCAGATGATAACGCATGAGGCGCTAAAACGGGTGGGCGATGCGGAAAAGTACCTCAGAACTGCAGGATTCGGGATTGTGAGGGTGCGTGACCACAATGGCATCGCAAGGATAGAGATCAAACCCGATGAAATGGTGCGTTTTCTAAAGATGCGCGATAGTGTTGTATCTGAATTCCAGAGGCTTGGATTTTCCTATGTTACGCTTGATCTCACGGGTTTCAGGAGGGGGAGAATGGATGAGGTGCTGGAACATG
>CABMIA010000150.1 GCA_902386085.1 uncultured archaeon | reverse complement strand
CCTGTTAATAGAAATATTCGGGAAATGTTCATTTCAGATAAAAATTGAATATAGTATATACAAATGAAGCTGCATATCCATTTCGTTGTTATTCCAGATTACAATTAATGATTAAATTGGGGAATGCATGAAAAAAATACTAATTACAGGGATAAGTGGTTTTGTCGGAGGTCATTTTGTCAAATACATGTCCACACATCATAACGATCTTGAGATCCATGGTATCAGCCGTTCAGAACCCGCGTGGGATTTTGTGGACATTCCTCGACAATTGATTAACGGTCGTTATTTTCATAAGGCTGACTTGAATGATATTACAAAAATAAAATCACTGATTCATGAGATTCAGCCGGATTATATTATCCATCTTGCTGCGCAAAGCTCTGTTTCCGAGAGCTGGAAGACCCCTGTATTATCATTTCTGAACAATACCAATATCTTCTTAAATATTATCGATACAGTGAGGCTCAATGATAATTCTGCCCGGGTTCTTTCAATCGGATCGTCGGAACAATACGGAATTGTATCAGAAAATGATCTCCCAATATCTGAGGGGAGAGTACAATGCCCGGAAAACCCCTATGCGGTTGCACGTGTCGCCCAGGAGCAGCTTGCAAGAATATATGCCAAAGGGTATGATCTGAATATCTGCTGTACCCGTTCATTCAATCATTGCGGTCCTGGTCAGACAGATCGCTTCGTAGTAAGCGCAATAGTCAAGCAGTTTGTAAAAGTCGCGCAGGGTATCCAGAAACCCATAATCAACATTGGCAATGGAACAATTGTGCGTGATTTTGTTGATGTGCACGATGTTATAGAGGCATATTACCTTCTCCTTACCAAAGGAAAAAAGGGAGAAGTATACAATATCTGCAGCGGACAAGGTCTGACAATAAAGGAAATTGTGGTTTTACTCTCCGAATTGCTTAATATTCATGTAGATATTCATGAGGACCAGTCAAAGATTCGGCCCATTGATAATCCGCAGATTATCGGAAGTTATAAAAAAATCCAGTATGAACTGGGGTGGGAACCAAGGACTTCATTTGTACAGAGTCTTCATTCCATGTATCAATATTGGGACGGTCGTGTACGAGCGGAATTGAAAACATATTCATGAAATACGGTATAACACACCGGATTGCAAGGAAACTTGACGGGATAGTGAAGCTTAAGTTTAATGATTTGTTCCCTAGCCGGATACTGAACTATATGATAATGAATGATAAAATGTTAGAGAAGAGAAGCTAAATACACAAAAAGAACCTTAACCATGGTTGAAAAGCGTTTGATGGCTACTGGGGATCTCTATGAGAATTGCAATATTTCATGATTATTTTAGTACTATTGGGGGAGGTGAAAAAGTAATTATCACAATGGCAAAGATTCTCGATGCGGATATAATAACCACTGATGTGGATGCGATATCGAAAATTGATGCCTCGGTGCACGTTATAAGTTTAGGAAAAACGATGAAGATTCAGCCACTGAAACAGGTTTCAGCATTGATCAAATTCTATTTTTGTGATTTTTCCAACAAATATGATTTTTTTATCTTTAGTGGTAACTGGGCTCACTTCGCAGCAAAACGTCACCGTCCTAATATGTGGTATTGTCATATTATTATTCCTCTGTTATATGATCAGGGGATTCAATTTTATTATGGAAAAAGTACCCTGAAAATAAAATTTATCAAGATATTATCAAAGTTATATAAAAAAATAGATCTGAAATCTATCAGTTATATCGATAATATTATCGCAAATTCAAGATATATTCAAGATAAAATCAAATTTTATTATCAACATGATTCAGATATCATTTATCCTTCAATAAAGCTGACAAAATATTCCTGTCATGAATACGGTGATTTCTGGTTATCTGTGAACAGGATTTATCCGGAAAAGCGCATTGAACTTCAGATTGAATGTTTCAAAGAAATTCCGGAGGAAAAACTCGTAATTGTCGGGGGATTTACTGATGGTGATCATTCATATACATACGCAAAAAAAATCATGAAAAATCTCCCGGTTAATGTTAAATTTTTAGGTCAAATTTCAGAGTCTGAACTAATCGATCTCTATGCACGATGTAAAGGACTGATTTGTACGTCTTTCAACGAGCCGTTTGGAATTACTCCACTTGAGGCTATGGCAAGCGGAAAACCGGTTGTTGCCGTTGATTCCGGAGGGTTTCAGGAAACAATAACTCCCGAAACCGGATTTCTTATTCCACCAGAGAAAGAGAGAATCGTTGATGCAGTTCGAAAAATCTCGAAAAATCCCGCTGTTTATCATGATGCATGCATTCTTCATGCGCAAAAATTCGATATTTCAATATTCAAGGAAAAAATCTTCTCAAAAATAAAAAAAAATATCATCAATAACTCCCCTCAATGAAATACCAAAAGTATATCACGAATGATAGTCTGTTTTATGATAATTTTTATATCCTCACCACCAACATTATCGCATGGGAATATCCATTGAAGGCGTACTAATTAAGGATCTACGGGTAATTCCTGATGAGCGGGGCTGGCTCATGGAGATCCTTCGATGCGATGATCCGACATTCAAAAAATTTGGCCAGGTCTATCTCACCACTGCATATCCTGGAGTCGTCAAAGCATGGCATTACCATAAAAAGCAAACCGATAATTTTACCTGCATACGGGGGATGATGAAGGTCGCCCTTTATGATGCAAGAGCAAAATCACCAACATATAAGAATCTGATGGAAATTTTTGTTGGG
>CABMIA010000149.1 GCA_902386085.1 uncultured archaeon | reverse complement strand
TCTCCCGCAACAACTTTAATTTTAGGAGTGTTTTCGGGATTTATTTCCTTATATGCCTCGGCCTCTTTTTCCGCCCTGAAAAGGAATGTGTTCTCATATGTGTAGAATACAGGCAGGGGGCCGAGCGGGCGGTCTTTCAGGCGCAATGAATGCCTGAAGAAGTCAAGCGTTATGGGTGCACGGTCATCGTATAAAACAACATCTATGATTTTATCCGATTTTACACCGAGAGCTGTGACCATGCCTTCTTTTATTATTTCTATCGTGGTATCCGGGTGCTGTTCAACTATGATCGCGTCCTCGCCTGTATAACCTTTCTTTTCAAGGTTAATTCCCCTTGCATTTAACATTTTTTCTGCTGCATCAAAGCCCATTCCGAGAACCATGACGCGCTCCGGGTTAGAGAGCACTGCAAGCTGGCTTCCTTCGGGTACTATCTTGATGAGTTCAATTCCTTCTGAAACGTGTCCTACCACACTGTGTACGGCGCTTGATGTCCTGTCCTCTTTATAGATATAAACCCGGCCATTCCCCAGGCCATCCGTCCTGCTGACGACCGCGCCTTCCGAACGCGCCTCCCAGTGTTCGTATGGGCATCCTTCTCCTTTGAGTGAATCATCAGAGATAAATGAGTTCGAAAAGGTATCCACTTTAAATATTTTTTTCCTGGTAAGTGCGAGAAAATGCTCCGCCCCTTCAGGCGCTTCATTGACCAGGTCCGCTTTGAAAAAAGTATATATCTTCATTCCATTTTCAAGTCTGGTTACCAGGTCAACGGTAGTTTCCTTGTCAAGAAGAGTTTCCCACTTTATGACAGGTTCTATTTTTATCAGGGAATCTCCCTGTTTCAGTCTTGCAGCGATGCTCTTACCGCTTATTATCTTCCCGATAACGGTATCCCCGGGACTGCCATAATCCGAAATATGTTTATTTTTCGAAAACATGAGATATGTATTTTTCGCATCATATCCGCCTGTTCCGATAAAGACATCATAGCGGTTGTATTTCCTCTCGATTCTTTCAGGGATGATATCAGTTTCAAAAGGGCCAAACGCGATTGAGTTGTTGGTATCCCAGTGAGCTTTCATACCGGCGAAATTATCACTGAACCTGTTCCAGAAAGCCTGATCCCCGACAAGTTCTATCCTGAATTCACCTTTAGTAGATACTACTTTATACTCCGGGGTAGCCTGTTCTTTTTTCGTCCCTGTTTTCAATATCCCGATGGTCGTTCCCGGAATGTAGAGAGTTTTTGTAAGTTCGATGGCATCCTTCAGGAGAGAGCCTTCATTTATTTCTAATTTTTGCCCGTTAACCTCTATTGAGATCACGCGTCACCTTTAATCCGGCAGGTCATTTTAATTCTTTGACGATCCCTTCCAGGGCTTCCTCTCGCTCCTTCTCCGAGAGCTTTGACAAAACTGCATCGGTATCGCCAATGTCCACAATCTTGCCAAGCCGCATCAATGCAGCCCTGTCGCATACGTGTGCAACAAAATCCATATCATGCGATACTATTATAAAAGTCTCTCCCAGTTCCTTCCTGGCGTGGAGAATGGATTTTGCCACTTCTATCTTCGTTACGGGATCCATTGTTCCTGTGGGCTCGTCAAAAACTAGTATCCTTGGTTCTTTGATAAGTACCTGTGCCATCGCAACCCTGTGCCTTTCTCCTTCGCTCAGTTCTTCAGGCATCTTGGCGAGGATTTCTTTGGCCTTTTTTTCGGTGAAACCTGCTGTCATCAGGGTCTGTACCGCCTTCCTTTCGCCCAGTTCAAAAGGCAGGTCAAGACCTATGGATTCGGTCAGGTTATCGATAACTGTCCTGTGGGGATAAAGGCTGTATTCCTGGTGGAGTATGCCGATATATTTGGTTGCCCTTCCTTTTTTGTCAGGGCCGGGTTGCGTCAGGTCAATCCACTCATCCCCGATTCTTACCTCAATAGAACCTGAAGTCGGGCGCAGCAAGCCTGAGATTATTTTGGAGGTCGTGGTCTTGCCCGCTCCGCTGACACCGATCAATCCGAATATTTCCCCCTCCTTGACGTCAAAACTTATATCGTTAACAGCCCTGACGATACCCCTGTCGAGGGAAAAATACGTCATTTTAATGTCACGGGCATGTACAATGGGTTTTCCGATCTCTACTTTTTCCTGGTCACCGATCTCTCCCACTTCTTTCATGAATTCCGCTGCAACTTCAGCCGGGTCGCCGATTTTTATTATATTCCCTTCATCAAGCCACCGCGCGCGATGTGAAAGCTCCTCTATGACCTTGGGCCAGTGGGAGGTGATAATGAGGGACATCTTGAAATTCCTGGTTGCATTTAAAATGGTCTCATGGACAAGGTCCGCGGTCTTGGGGTCAAGTGTTCCCGTTGGCTCATCTGCAAGCAGCAGTATGGGATCTTTGACCAGTTGTCTTGCAAGGACAACACGCTGTTTTTCACCGCCTGAAAGTTCTCGTGCGATATGCATCATCCTGTTGGAAAGATTTACCTGGTCGAGCAGGTCTGCGGCCTTATTTATTGCATTTGGCCCGAGTTCATCGATTTCCTGGAGGGCGTTCATGACATTCACGATGACCCTTTCATCGCCGTATAATGCAAAAGTCCTCTGGAGCATGATAGCGATCCTCCTGGTTATGTCTTTCCTGACTGGGTCGTGTATGTCCAGTTTTACGAAATCAGCATCAAACTTCTCTAAATGCGAATTACATTTCGGGCAGGCGGTCCCGGCTTTACTCGGGCGTTCTATAAATCCGCATTCGCTGCAGCGTGAAAGATGGTAGATCACACTTCCAGAAAGGTCATCAAATGCCTCCACACCCCTCAATACATGCATGAGAATGGATTTTCCGGCGCTGCTCTTCCCAAGTATTCCAAGGATTTCTCCCTCTTTAACTTCAAGGTTTATGTTCTTGAGCACATCGACTCCATCAAAGCCGACACGAAGGTCTTTAATTTCAATAAATAGCGTCATATTCTTCTCCATGGTCACGTATCCGACTCATTAATCCGCATTATTATAAATTTTTGCATTTTAACGGCTGCATACGCAGGCAAATTATAAAATCTAACTGCTTCTGCGGCGATTTTAATTAGATGAGGCAGTACATAAATATAACGATAAAACATTACATTATAAACAAATAAAGACTTAATAATAATTACCCTGAACAATCTTTATATTCTTTCTTTCTATTACAGGCGTGAGGTATTCTATTGAACATTATCGGTGGCTATGCATCGCAATTACTTGCCGGCCGGGTCTCGGATGTGCTAAGATTTAATCTGCTGGTGTGTGAATTCAGGAGATTCCCGGACGGGGAGTTGTACACCCGGATACTGGATGACCCGGGCACTGAAAGCGTTACAATAATCCAGAGCACAGTGAACGATTCGGATTTCGTTTTACTGCTCCAGTTAATCGATGCCTGCTGTGACGTAGCAAAGGTAAATGTGGTTATTCCGTATATGGGTTATGCACGCCAGGATAAGCAGTTCAAGGGAGGCGAGCCGATAAGCGCAAGGGCAATCGCCAGGTGCATAAAAGCAGATAATGTATATACGATCAATATACATGATCCTTCAATTCTTGAATATTTTGACGCAAAGGCTGTGAATCTTGATGCCACGCCTGTTATTGGCGAATACATAAAGAACATGGAACTCAAGAATCCCCTTATCATCGCACCAGATGATGGCGCCATCGGCCTTGCCCGGAATGCATCGAAAGACCTGGGCCTGGATTATGATTTCCTGGAGAAGACCCGGCTGAGCGGCGAACTTGTGACAATAAAGCCAAAGAATGTGGCGGTTAACGGACGTGACGTGATAATCATAGATGATATCATTTCTACGGCAGGAACGATGGCAGAAACCATATCGTTACTGAGAAGCCAGGGAGCGCATGAGGTTTACGTTGCATGTGTGCACCCTGTCCTTTCAAGCAATGCAGTCCTGAAATTATTCAAGGCGGGAGTTAAGGGGATAATAGCGACTGATACTATAGACAGGGGCGCAAGCGTAGTGAGCGTCGCACCTGTGATTGCCGAAGCCATAAGCAAAACAGGTTTTTAATTACCTAATTTCACTTGCTCATTTTTGAATGGTCAAAATTTCGATAAATGCCTTAAGTTTGTTCTTTTCTCTCTCACTTTTCGAGGCCCGCGAGACAAAGCATCCAATTAAGCTGCAAAGGCATTGAAATCATGCTCATGAAATTTAGATTTAGTTCAGGTTGTGGCATTCGGTATCTTTCAGGCTCATTGTTCAGTAACCAATTTTTTAAAATGTGATTAAAAATGTATCATATAAGCCAAAAAACCGATATGCTTATTAATCTCATGAACAAAGTAAGATTAGCCAGGGAGTATAAGTCTAATATATTCGGATACTTATAGAAACGGTGGTAACGAAAAAATAACAGATTTATATTAAAATTTGACCTCTGGTTAAAATAAAAAGGAGAGATGGTATGGCAAAAATAGGAAAAACTTCGGATGGGAAAAGAGTTCTTAACTGTATCTCATCGCGGGATATTGAAAAAGACTGGCATATTGGACATGCGATTGCAGCCGGGCATGTAAAAGATGAAGCACGGGCACAGATACCAGAATCGAAAGATCTGCGTGAGCAATGGTGGAGTATCTGGGATCAGAAAAATACCGGATCCTGTGTAGGCCAGGCAAGTGCAGCGATTTTGACGTGGCAATTTGTAAAGGTTAAACGACTGGCGCAGAATTCAAAGTTGTCTGTAAGGCATATCTGGATGTCTGCAAAAGAAATGGACGAGTACAATTATTACCCATCGACATTTCTTGAAATTGAAGGCACAAGCCTGAAAGCCGCTCTTGATATAGCCCGTAAATATGGCGCTGTGGAAGATACGGTTTTGCCGTTCGAACCTGAAAAACTATACGATGGCGAACCTGAGACTTATTATGCTTCAGCAGCACGGTATAAAATTCTCAGTTACTTCAACCTGCGCAAGGATTTCGGCACCAAGACTGAGACCTGGAACACTGTCCTAACAGACTGGCGTACCTGGATAGCAAACAAAGGACCTATTCTGACAAGGCTGGACGTGGATGATACGTGGGAAAATGCCAATGCAACCAGAGGCAATCTTGATACTTATCATAAGCCTCCGGGCCCTGCAGGTAATGCCGTTGCAATCGTAGGTTATACAAAAGACAGGTTTATAGTCCGGAATAGCTGGGGAACAGGCTGGGGCGATAAAGGTTTTGCCTATGCATCCCTTGATTATGCAAAGGGAGCTTTCTCGGAAGCATATGGCATAACCCTGATACCCTGAAACGGGAAATTTTGGAATCCAGTGTGTTAAGGCAAAAAAACAATTTGACGATGAAGAGTTTATCTAAACTCTCCATCGTGATTTTTATATGTTTCAACAGGCACTATAATAATTAAAATGAAAGTTAATCCTGATCCTAATTATCCCATTGAAGTGACCCTTGGCCATGGTTTTACTATTTCCCTTGAATCTATCCCTACTGCTGGCTATACATGGAATGTTGAATATGACTCAAAAATGATCGATCTTCTTAAACCAAAAAAATATGTTCCTTATTCATCCGCTGTCGGTGGAGGCGGGTGGGAAATATTCGAATTCCAGGCAAAACAACCCGGTGAAACTTTGATAAGGGCTAAGTACAAGCGAAGCTGGGAGACAAATCTTTTGGAGACACATCTTTTTAAAATTCATATTACAGCAGAAAATAAGCTATAATGCCGATTGTCGATTGCGATGTGCTGTATATTGCACTCCTTCCCTGTTCCTGTGACTGGCATAGTTACAACTTTCGTCGTATTTTCTGAATGACTCACTTTATGCATTTAATATCTATAGTCTAAAATACAATTTCTTTGATATTTTCGATATTATTTCTCAGAAAATCCATTACATCCCTTAAGTATGGCTCTGTCCCCGGAATAATAACAGCATGTTTTTTCTCCCATATATTTAGGCAATCGTTAACAGTCCCCCCGGTATCTTTCATCCAGCCTTTATTATCATTAATATGATCAATAGCGAAATGCAGATAGTAGCACTTAATATATTCTTTTCTCGTTGCCAGGAGCCATTTTAAGTCCTCTTTTTGTACCCGTTCCTCTTTCCCTCTATCATGTAAAGGACTATTCTTCGATTTTACGGATCCTAATAAAGTTCTTATTGACACATTCAAGTGCCCGCAAACGAATATTTTTCTTTCGGTATTGTGTTCTTCAAATTCTTTTGGAGGATTTATGTCATCAATGAATCTATTGATTTCATTCGATATGCAAATGGGTATTCCTGCCATTTCTGCAATTTTATCGTGTTTTATGAATTCTGACATTATTTATTGAGCGCCTTTGCAATGTATTATATCGATATATATTTTACGACTTTATATTATTGACTTGGAACTACTCTGTATTAAGTGCAGTCAGTTGTTTCGTGGTAGTGCCAATGCTATAACAGAAAAGTTCATCTCCTGAAAATCATATCATCTATGACCACAAAGGGTCAGGAGGCGAACAAGTAATGTCCAACAAGGAGAAAAAGAAACCCAAGGATAAGCCTGCGCCTAAGAAATAATGGTTTAAGCTGAATTTTTCTTTTTTTTTGAACCACTCATGCATGACTCCACCAGAAGAGGGCAAAGAGCAACATTTTAAGGCTTATAACATGACTTCCCATTATATCCACATATGTCCGAAGGGATGTGTGCCGTCCTCCGAAGGTGCAATTCCGGGGGCTCATAGCAACCTTTTTGTTATTGCAAAAGGATTTACGTATGGGTGAGTTAAATGCAAAAATATCGATGTACCGTCTGCGGCTATATATACGACCCCGACATCGGGGACCCGCCGAAAGCCAATCCTGGAACTGATTTTGAAAAACTGCCTGATGACTGGGTCTGCCCTGTGTGCGGGGCGCCAAAGGATATGTTTGAAAAGGTATAATATATATAAAATATGATAAAATCTTCATCACAATATTAATCTTAACGATGGCACATGTAACACGATATGGAATGGTACTTAATAGGAACTGCAGCAGCCCTCCTGACGACCTTCGGGTTCGTGCCGCAGATAATAAAAATACACAGGACAAAGTGTGCAAAGGGTGTGAGCCTTGCTACGTTCTATCAGTATGGCGTTGGTGTCATACTGTGGACTTTGTACGGAATCCACCTTGGCGATATCATTATTATAACAGCAAATACTGTTAGTTTTATAACGATTGTCGCAGCAATAGTTTTGTATTATCGTTATGATTGAAATAAATTAAAATATGATGTATTGAAGCTGGCAGATTCCTTAGAGAATATTCCCAAAAAAATTACAAAGTTAAGGTTATAGAATTTAACGATCCTGAGGGTTATGGATTTCGTTTAATAATCTTTAAACATTCACACGCCAAGAAAAGAGCATGCTTTATGCTATCGAGACAGAGGGAATAACCAAAAAATTCGATGAGATTACCGCAGTAAACAACGTCAGCATCTCTGTAGAACCCGGTGAGCTGTTCGGTCTCCTCGGTCCGAACGGTGCTGGAAAAACCACTCTCATAAGTATGCTCTCCACGATGATCGAACCATCCGGGGGAAGGGCCCGTGTCTGGGATTTTGACGTGATCAAGGACGCTTCTTCGGTCAGGCAGAACATCGGGGTCGTGTTCCAGGATACCACGCTTGATGACAGGCTCACAGGCAGGGAAAATCTTGACCTCCACGGAAGGCTTTATGGACTTGACGGCAAAACGAGGAAAAAAAGGATCAATGAAGTTCTCTCCCTGGTTGAACTCTCGGAGAGGGCAGATGCAATCGTGAGGACATATTCAGGCGGGATGATGAGGCGTCTTGAGATCGCGCGGGGACTTATGCATCACCCTCATGTCCTGTTCTTAGACGAACCCACGCTCGGTCTTGATCCCCAGACAAGGAACCATATCTGGGAATACATTAAGATCCTGAATAAAGAAGAGGGAGTGACCATAGTGCTGACCACCCATTATATGGAGGAAGCAGACCATCTGTGCGGCAGGATCGCGATTATCGATCACGGGGAGATTGTTGCGCTCGATACGCCGACAGCCCTGAAAAGCGCACTTGGTGGAGATGTTATCATACTCGAAATCGAAAAACCCGATGAGATAGCAAGACTATGCGATATCTATTCCAGGAACGGCTGCGCCAATATCATATCCAAGAAAGGCAATGAGGTTTTTATTACCGTGGAAAACGGCGAACACCAGATCCCGCATATCCTGAATTTAGCTTCCAGTGCAGGTATCTCAATCCTTTCGGTCAACCTGCGAAAACCCACGCTGGATGACGTATTCCTCCACCACACGGGCCGTGCGATACGGGATAAAGAGGTAAGCGAAGTCGAAAGGGTCGGCTATATAATCCGCTCAAGGAGGAAATAATGGTACGAAAAGCGCTCAATACGATCTATACGATGTGGCTTCGAGAGATGCTGCGTTTCTGGCGTTCAAAATCACGAATAATCGGGTCTCTTGCAACGCCATTTTTCTTCCTCATCATCCTGGGCGCAGGTTTCAGTTCATCCTTCCAGCTTCCCGGAGGCGGCAGGTTCGATAAAAGTTACCTGGCGCCGGGATTGATAGGCATGGCAATTCTTTTCTCATCCCTGATGGGCGGCGTGTCCATTATATGGGACAGGGAATTCGGATTCCTCAAGGAAATATTGATCGCGCCGGTCAGCCGTTTCTTTGTGGCGCTGGGAAAAGCAGTCGGCGGCGTCACGACGTCCATGATACAGGGAGTTTTAATAATGATAATTGCGCGGCTGATCGGGATTGAATATACGTCGATCCCGGGAGTGCTCGCAAGTATTCCTGTGATGTTCATTTCAGGCATAGGGTTTATAGGATTGGGTATTGCCCTTGCAAGCAAGATCGACAGCCACGAGGGATTCCAGATGGTCATGAGTTTCCTGACCATGCCGCTTGTTCTCTTAAGCGGGGCATTTTTTCCCATCACAAACCTTCCGGCCTGGCTCAGGGTACTCGTATATGCAAATCCTCTCACCTATGGTGTCGAAGCGCTTCGATTTTGTTTGCTTGGCAGTTCCCCGATTTCAATTTACGTAAGCATCGGGGTGCTACTATTATTTGCTTTCGCGATGATAGGATTGGGCGGGAAGATGTTTGAGAAAATGAGGGTCTGATATGATCCTTCTGTCAGGCGGGACTGGGACGCCCAAGCTAATCCAGGGACTCAGGAGGCTTATCCCTGATGAGAAGATCACGGTAATTGTGAACACGGCAGAGGATATCGTGGTTTCAGGGAATCTTGTCTCCCCGGACCTTGATACCGTATTATACCTTTTTTCAGGGCAACTGGATGATACGAAGTGGTGGGGGGTAAGGAATGATACCTTTTCTACTAATGAAACCTTAAAAAAATTGGGAATTAATGAAAAACTCATGATAGGGGATGCAGACCGCGCCACTCACATTTTCCGCTCGGAACTGATGAGAAAAGGCACGAGTTTAACGAAGGCGACCATGCAGCTTTCAGCGGCGATGCGAATCCGGGCGAATGTCCTTCCGATGTGCGATGAAAAAGTGGATACGATGATCAAAACCCCGCAGGGGGAGATGCATTTCCAGGATTTCTGGGTGGGAGCGAAGGGCGAACCAGATGTGCTTGAAGTTAACATTAAGGGAATTGAAAAAGCAAAAACCACACGAGAAGTCATGGAGGCGCTGGGGTCTGATGATAAAGTGATAATCGGGCCGAGCAACCCCATAACAAGCATCGGGCCTATTCTTGCGTTAAAAGAAATACGCGGAATATTGTCCTGGAAAAAAGTGATAGCAATCAGCCCGATCATCGGGGATGCGCCTGTCAGCGGACCCGCAGGGAAGTTGATGAAGGCACGGGGATTTCCTGTTTCTTCGTTGGGAGTGGCGCAATGTTACGGGGATATTCTGGATATGATGGTTATCGATGAGAGGGATACCGCGGATGAAAATGAGTTCCCGGTAAAGACGGTAAGATTTGATACAATGATGACGACTGTTGAGAAAAGTGAGGCGCTCGCTATAAAGATACTTGACTTATTTCGGGATATTGGGTAGCAGCGCCAGCCCCCTGTCCGTCAGCCTGAAAGTGTCGCCCTCGATCTTGAGATAATTCCCTTTAATAAGGAAATCGGTCTGGAAATTGAACACTGCGTCATTCACACCCACTTCTTTCAGCAGTTCGCTCCTCGTTTTCCCGAATACCCCAATGGTTTTTATCATCTTCCGCCTCACAGGATGCTCAAGCGCCTTGACCATGAGCTCGTGGTCAGCGACCTTTGCTTCGCGCACTGAGGGGCGGCGCTCAAGCATTGCTTCAAGTTCGTCATCGCTTATTTCGGCCATTTTATTCGGCATCACCCGCGCCGCTCAGGAACATCTCCACCCTGCAGAGATAAGCGGTTATTTTATTGTCCCTGATCTCCACGTCAAAGCCTTTGATCGTGGCTTTTGTAATTTTGCCTTTCCGCTTGAAAATAGGAAGTTCTGAAGCCTCTTCTATTGCATTTTTTGCAGCCTGCTCCCAGCTCTCAGGGGATGAGCCTACAGTATCGATTATCTTGACAAATGGCATTTGTGTCACCCAGGATATGATGGGTTGCAAGAGTATTAATATTATTTATCCGCAGTAGCGGGACAGAGGCGCGCACCTGATGAACCGGGGGCCGGCACTAACAATTGAGACGAACTCATGGAATCATCAAAACCGCATTTTTTTATTTAATGTGATGTTCATTCTTATCACCGCGACCAATTCCCTTGTATACAAAACCTTCAGCGATAAACTCATCCGGTTCTATCACATTCCGCCCGTCCACAATAACCGGGCGCTTCATTCCCATTAAACGTTTCAGTGTTCCGGCATCCAGCTCGGAATATTCATCATGCCCTGTCAGAATAGCCACAGCATCTGCGCCTTCAACTACACCAGATAATTCATGAGAAATACTTACACCAGGATATTCCATGACATAAGGGTCATGAACGTTCACATTGCATCCTGACCTGAGAAGCAGATTCCTGTACGGCTCAGACGGCGGGTTCCTGGCATCGTCCGAATTCCGGATAAATGCCCAGCCAAGAATAGCCACTTTCGAATCCCCGGTTTTCTTCCCGGCCCTCGAAAGCGCCTCGACTGTCAGGTTATACATATGCACAGGCATGAAATCATTAACCTTTCGCGCAAGTACGAAAAGAGAATCCATACCATCCGGATAATCCAGTTTTCCTCCTGATACCTTTACGCCCCTTTCAAGATGATATGTATCCTTGGTCAGGCAGTGGCCGCCAACACCCGCTCCCGGGTACAGCACTGCTCTTGTGATACCCTCGCCTTTCAGGCTGTCCACGCCTGTCCTGACATCATAGACATTGATCCCCATTGCCTCACAATAGAGAGCAAGCTGGTTGATGGATGCTATCTGGAGGTCACGGAAAGTGTTTTCTGCAGTCTTGGTAGTTTCCGCTGCAGTAGCCGTCATCGGGATTATCTTTCCTTCTGTAAGAACAGGCGAATAAAGTTCAATGGCCCGTTCCGTACTGACCTTGTCAATACCTCCTACGATGCGGTCATGCTCCCTGATATTGCGAAGCAGCCTGCCCACCATTACCCGCTCCGGGGCATGTGCCAGGGCAAAATCCTCGCCTGCGGTGAGACCGGATTCCTCTTCCAGTATCTGCCGCGCAAATCCGTTCGTGGTACCTGGAGTGATAGTGGACTCCAATACCACAAGTGTTCCCTCGTTAAGGTATTTTCCTGCAAGCCTCAATCCTTCGATCAATGCGCCAAAATCCGGCTCAAGACTCTCATTACTTAAAAATGGTGTTTGTATAGCCAGAGTAATTGCATCAAGTTCGGATATTCTGGAGAAGTCAGGGGTGCATTGAAACTTTTTTGCCTGGACGACCTTCTTAATAAGCTCTTCAAGTCCCGGTTCTTCGCCCTTTAACGGGCTTTCCCCGCGGTTTAGCATTTCTATCTTATAGCCGGATGTCGGGGAGTTGCGCTGGAACCCCAATACCGACTCAAAAGCATCTGAATCTGCGAATAAAACTGCCGCGGGAATACCTACATATCCCATACCGATAACCCCGATTTTTTTGATGGGGTCTTTCTTATCTATTATTTTTTTAAGTTTATTGCTCATATGTAATCTGTAATTTAAAATTTTTATGTCGTTTTTCGAGTTTGACTTTTTTTTGATATAGATATTTTTCCCGCAGTCGATATCTTAAACGATATTTTCTCCATT
>CABMIA010000148.1 GCA_902386085.1 uncultured archaeon | reverse complement strand
TTTGTTTCAGCAATATAATTTTTGGGGTGGATGCCAGGAATTCTTTCTCAATTATTCTTTCGGTATTATCGCTACATGCTGATGAAATGACAATAATCTCCCTTATGTGGTGTTTTGTCTTTTGGTTCAACAGGGCTTTCAGTAAATTCCTGATATTCTTCTCTTCATTGAATACACATATGCCGATGCTTACTTCTAACATACACTACTCCTATCCGTTTTTTTCAGAATGAAATGAAAGAGGATGAAAAATCCTCTAATTTTTAAAGGGGTTATTTAATTTATTTTCCTCTTCTGGAAGAAAAACACCAGGCCGATAACTGCTGCTATGGGCAATGCAACTGTCGGGAATTCAGGGACTGCGTGTATCTCTCTTCCAGTAATTTGAAATTCCATTTGGCATAAACATTCTGTAACATTAAGTTCAAAAAAATAATTATGATCCGGTTCAGCATTCGAAGTCAAAGTGATAGTCAGGGCATTTGGTTGAATGTAAGGATCCATACCTCCTGTCAATATCACCTGTGGATGTGTTTCAATAATAACATAAGTAGGATTAGACAGGTTTTTTATATGGAAATCTGGGGAATCGTGGTTATAATCCGATATTTTCACATTAAAGTCCATAGACTGACCCGGAATCATTGGAATTTTGAGTGGTACTGTATTATTATTTACATCTAATAACTGGAGCTGGAACGCCGACGCAATTCCTGTCATTGCCATCATTACTACAAGAAACGCGCTTATCATCACGATTTGGTTTTTCATATTATCACTCCTAAATCAGATAGTTTCAGACTATCTTAGAGTATAAGCTTATCCAACTATTAACGTATATATTTATCGCTCTCAAAAAATAATAATGGTTATACTTATTATAATCATACAAGCTTCACTGTTGCTATATTAATTTCAAGTACCATTTTGCCCGGAAGCTTGGAAATAGGCGATCTAAGAATACCACTTTTCTTATATCACGTATTTTTTTAAGGTATAAAAATATAACCTTGTCAAATGCAATATATAGTTATAATGTTCTTTCAAGTTCAATTTACTTTCACCTTTGTATCTATCCCTGAATGTGAAAGTGATCTCCTTGATTTTATTGTATTTCCCTTTAACAATGATCTCGAGCAATATTTTATAACCCACCGGTGTTAGTTGCACCCCATCAATGACATCCTTTCGGATAAAGAAAAAACCGCTCATCGGATCACTGATATTCGTTAATGGTTTTGCACACAGGGTCGCACCCCGGCTGATTATTTTTCTTACCAGCGGCCATTTCTCGATCTGTTCCTTTTCTTTATAGCGGCTGGCAACCACAAAATCGGATTCGCCGTTCATGATCGGCCTGACAAGTTTTGGAATTACATCCGGGGGATGGCTGAGATCGGCATCCATTACCCCGATGATCTCCCCCTCTGCATACCTGATACCTTCCACCACTGCGCCACTCAGACCTTCTTTGGCTTTTCTGTGTACTACCTTTATCATGTTACTGTTCAATGCCAGTTCATCTGCAATTTTTCCAGTCCCGTCAGGAGAGTTATCGTCAACTATTATGAGTTCTCCTTTTAAAAATGCCCCGTCAAAAACTCCAAAAATGGATTCGACCAGGAGAGGAAGATTATCTCTTTCATTATACGTTGGAATTATGATGGATATCATTTTCAGTTTTCGCTTAAACTAACAAATGGTCTTATTGATATTTAATTATATACCAGTCCCTCATCTAACTAACTAAACTTAATATTTATCCTTGATTTTGGATTTAACTGCTATGTCATATTTAACGATCCCGTCAAAAACTAATATTCATATACTGCTATTTTGTATATGGTACCTGATGATACGCCTCGGCAAGATCGCATTCGCAAACTGTGATTTCCCATATTACGCAATGGAGCACGGAAAGCTTGGGTCACAGGATATTGATATCACAGAAGCGCATCCTGTTGAACTTGCCAGAAGGCTTTTTGAAGGAAAACTCGATATCAGCCCGATCTCCTCTATCATGTATGCAAAAAGGGATGACCTCCTGATATTGCCCGGGCTTTCCATCACATCAAATGATTTTACAAAAAGCGTATTGATATGCGGCAATGGCAGAATGGATCTTGCCGACCTTGAAGGAAAAACCCTTTGCATCCCTGAGACCACGGCAAGTTCTGCCACTCTGATAAAAATAATATTCTGGCAAAAAGGTATCAGGGTCAATATCAGGCAATGCCAGGGTACGGATATCGACCAGATGCTAAAGCATGGTGATGCTGCCCTCCTTATCGGCGACAGCGCACTTCATGCAATAAGCCGGTATAATACGATCGCTGACCTTGGGAACGAATGGAAAAAAATGACGGGGAAAAAAATGGTTTACGCCCTCTGGGTAGCCAGGGAGGATTTTGCACGGAAATATCCTGAGAAGGTAAAATCCGTCCTTGATACGATTCTTGAATCAAAAGATTATGCGTACAGGAACCTGAATGAAATAGCCAATTTTCTTGGAAAGGAAAAAAATATCGATTGCGCTTTTATGAAAGAATATCTTCATACGCTGAATTATGATCTTGACGATGAAAGCAGGGAAAGTCTTGAGCTTTATTTCAGATACGCAATGGATTGCGGGATCATAAGTGGTGTTAAACTCAGGTTTTTCCAATAAATATTATGCGCCTTTTGGAATAATGTTGTCTGATTAACGTTCAGGGACAAAGATTT
>CABMIA010000147.1 GCA_902386085.1 uncultured archaeon | reverse complement strand
CAGAGGCATTATTGCGCCACAATTCGGCAAAACTTGGCGAGGAACTGCGCACAGTCCGCGAGCATATCAGGGCTGGACAGCTTCGCGAGTATGCAGAGCGCCAACTCAGGGCGCGCCCATGGCTGACTGCTGCACTTCGTCTTGCTGACGCTGAATATTCGTTTCTTGAAAAGAGGGCTCCGGTCTTCAGGCCAGGTACGTTATACGCCAACACGTCGGAATCGCTTAACAGGGTGGAAATCAAAAGATTTGCAGAAAGGGTCATGGAACGCTATACAGCACCTCTGCTGGATATTCTCGTGCTCCTTCCCTGCTCAGCAAAAAAACCCTATTCCACTTCCCTTTCCCACCAGAAATTCATCAATGCTTTAGGAAAATACAGGAAATATGTCCATGAAGTGATACTAACTTCTCCCATGGGAGTAGTCCCCCGCGAACTTGAATTGATGTATCCGGCAGCCCATTACGACACTCCGGTTACAGGTCACTGGGATCTTGAAGAGCGGGCCTGGGTTGCAGGGTGCCTGCGCTCATATCTCCTCAAGAATAGATATAAAAACATCATCGCGCATGTCCACGGCGCATACAGGGAGATTTGTGAAAATGTTGAAAAAGAGCTTGGACTTGTATTTGTTTATACCGCAGATGAAGGTGTTACTGCCCGGGCATCCCTTGAAAACCTGGAAAAAGCGGTCATGGGACTTGAAAATGTTAAAAAACGCTCATCCGAGGAAGCAAAACTTGACCATGTTCGTACGACCGCCGACTACCAGTTCGGAAAGGGCGCAGGTGATCTGCTTACTGAAAATGCGGTTGTAAAAGCTCCGTTTCCCAAGTTCCAGTTATTTGCAGAAAAACAGCTTGCCACGTTGATACCTCAGTACGGTACTCTTGCTTTGACCGTAGACGGAGGGCTGCGCCTTCGCAATCATCAGGGCTATAAGGTGAAGATAGGCGATTTCATACCCCACAGCAGCATCCTTGCGCCTGGAGTGACAGATGCCGACCCGCAGATCCGCCCCAATGATGAGGTGATCGTGGAAGGAGAGAAAATTCTCGGGGTCGGGCGCGCGTTAATGAGCGGCTGGGAAATGAGGGAGTGCGAAAGGGGAGTTGCAGTGGAGTTGCGGCACTCGAAACTGGTTGACCTGATATCATAGTTATCATGAACACAACAAGGATGTAAATGGTTCAACTACTCCAGTTATCCCACATAACGATTTCATCGAGGTTTTTTCGGGGTGTTGGGCGCGCTATGGCAGAAGGATATCCCAGGGTCAGGAGCGAAACCACCCGTACACCATCAGGGATGTTCAGTATTTTTTTGACCTTCTTTTCATCAAAGGCGCCGATCCAGCAGGTACCAAGTCCCTCCTCAACCGCCTGAAGGGTCATATGATCAACAGCAATTGCGGTATCAATGGAATAGGCAAACTGGCCGCATGCCATTACATATTCTGATTCAACCGAACAGGCTGCAATCACTACAGGCGCCTCAGCCACAAATTTCTGGCCTTTCGCGGCTTCGGAGAGCAATTCCCGTGTCTTCGGATCCCTGACAACGACGAACCTGCGCTCCTGCCGGTTCCCTGCGGAGGGGGAAAGCCTGCCTGAATCAAGAATTCTTTCCAGCTTGTCCTCTTCAACCTCACGGGAATCGTATGCCCTTATGCTTCTCCTTGATTGTACAGCTTTGTGGACGTCCATAATCTCACTCCTTTTTTTCAAATCTAATATACTATTAGTTTCCATTGTAATATACATAGAAATACATTATGCCACAGAAGTATTTTGTAGAGGGAAACTATTTAGATTAGTTTCCCTATAGATGATACGATGATAAAACGGGATATCTGGATAAAGGTAATAAAAGATTTATATGAATTCAAACTGCCTGAAATGGTAGAGAGGGATATTAAGATATCAGAACTTCCAATAAAAAGGGCAGTATCAATAATCGGTCCGAGAAGAGCAGGCAAAACATACCTTATGTTCCAGGTTATTAAAAGCCTCCTTGGTAAAAACATAGAAAGAAACAGGATTCTTTATATCAATATTGAAAGCGACCTGCTTTTCGGTTGCGAGCTTTCTGATTTGAGGAACATGCTTGAACTTTATTATGAAATATATCCTGAAAACAAAAATGAGAAAGTGCATTTATTCCTTGATGAGATCCAGGTTGTTCCGGGGTGGGAGAAATTTGTCCGTGCAGTTATGGACAATGAGAAC
The DNA here is from genome assembly GCA_902386085.1 of uncultured archaeon. GTDB lineage: Archaea > Halobacteriota > Methanosarcinia > Methanosarcinales > Methanoperedenaceae > Methanoperedens. Next base: position 947 of record CABMIA010000147.1, on the reverse strand, counting down.
ATCCAGATATATGTCAGCGGCTCCTCATCGAAGCTTCTCTCAAAAGAGATAGCCACAGGTTTGAGAGGAAGAACAATTTCCTATTATGTTTACCCGTTCAGTTTCAGGGAATTCCTGGAAGCTAAAGGCTTCAAAATTGAGACATACCTTTCATCATCGCAGAAAGCCCACCTCCTTAACCTCCTTGATAAGTTCCTGGAGGGAAGTTATCCTGAAGCAGTATTTTTTGAGGAAGAAAAAGAGAAAATCCTGAGAGAGATAATAGACGTTACGATTTACAGGGATGTGGTTGAGCGGTTCAAAATAAAAAATATCAAGGTTTTGAAGTTGCTCCTGAAAAACCTGATAGCTTCTACTTATTTCTCAGTTCACGGCTTTTACAACTATCTTAAATCCCTCGGAATAAAAGTCGGCAAGAACACACTCTACAGCTATATCGATAATTTTTCCGATGAAATGGTTCTATTTATGCTGAGAAGATACTCGGAATCTTATAAAAAGAAAGAGCAGACGATCCCGAAACCATATTTTGTCGATAACGGCTTGCTGGCCGTTAACGGAATTGAGAGCAAGGGCAGGCTTATGGAAAATGCAGTTTTTTTAGAGCTTGTCAGGAAGGGCTTTACCACAGAAAACAACCTTTTTTACTTTGATTCGCAAAAAGAAGTCGATTTTGTTTTGAAAGAAGGAGGGAAAATTTCCCGCTTGATACAGGTATGCTATGATATTGATGATTTTACCACGAAAGAAAGGGAATTAAGCGCATTAGCGAGAGCGGGTGAAGAATTAAAATGCAGCGATATGATTGTGATAACTTATGACTACGATGGCACGGAGGATTATAAGGGCCGGGAGATCAAATTTGTGCCGGTATGGAAGTGGTTGATCGGGTGATTGATTTATCGTGAAAGCAAATCTTAATAAATCCTGAACCCGTATTCATGAAT
>CABMIA010000146.1 GCA_902386085.1 uncultured archaeon | reverse complement strand
TGGATAAAGATGCCTCGCTCGGTCCCATCGACCCGCAGGTCGGGGACTTCCTGCGCGGTGTCTTCCCGGCGCCTTCCTGGCTCCACGTCGCTGTAAAAAAAGGGCTGGAAGCCGATGACACGACCCTTATGATGAGCGATATCTCGGAAAAAGTATTGAATTTCATGAGAACTGTTGTGAATGAACTGCTTGAGGGGAAATTCGATGATAAGGAAAAGCAGAAACAGGTTGTTGAGAAGCTTATTGGAGGGGAGATGGTGCATGCGCACCTCATATCCGCAAAAGATGCCAGTGATCTCGGTCTGCCTGTTTCAACAGAGCTTCCGCCTGAAATCCATGAATTTATGAAAAATTTTAGAAGTGTCAGGTCAAATGTGGAATACCTGGCGCAGGATTGAGAATGGCGCTGGGAGTGTCATACATTTGCGGCTTCTTGCGTCCCATGATGTTTAACGCGATGTCGTAGTTGCTTTGCATTATCCTGTTCTTCTGTGTGAAGGGCTTCAATTTATCAAGCAGCGCAGTGATACCGATCTCTTCGATTGTAATTCCAAGTTCTGATAATTCCTTTTCCTTTTTCAGGGCACTTAAAAGCGCTGTATGGTGCATAGGTCCGCAGAATATCACAATGTTCGCCTGCCCGTCCTGGGCGGTCAGTATTCGCAAACCTTCAATGATATTTGCGATTTTTATCTCATCCTCCCTCATTTTATGATCAAGAAAATTCTCGTATGCCGAAATAAATTCAAACGCATGGTTTCTTAAATTTTTGATAATATAATTCCTTATTTTAAATTCAAGCAATCCCTTCATGCGGTTTATAAGTTCGTTGTAGAATTTCTCGGTCTCTTCGTACGAAATGGCTGTCTGCCTTATCTGCATTGGACTGTACCACAGGTGTTTGGGCAACTGGCGGAACGACGCGATTTCATTGATTACCCTTGCCATCTGTAATAAGAATTCGTCGTCTTTTTCAAGGAGTTTTTCATACACTGGAATAAGCTCTTCCCGTGTTTTGATATCCTGGCCGTAAAAGATGACGCTTACAGGAAGGCGGTCTTTGCTTTCGATCAGCCTTATCTGCTTATCGATTATTCCTTTGATGTATATGCAGTAGATCGCCTGTGGTCCGCTGGTACTGGACGATACTTGATAATATTCTGACCAGAATTCAAGAGGTGATAGCAGTCTATTATTGTATTTGTTCTCAAGCTCAACAAAATCAACCGATATATCAAGAAAAACTGAATGGGGATCTATTAAATCGAGCAGGCGCAGGATCTCGCTGTGAACATTATCCACGCTCATCAATGCACGCTGCACCCCCTCAGGGAAAAAGCGCTCAAGCCTGAAAGGGTACTCAAGATGGGTTCGCAGGGTTGGCTCATCAAGTCTATTGAGCCACTCCCTGACAGCGACATCGTGTACATCGAATATGCTAATAATGGGAATCAGGAATAATTTCGCCATCACTGGAATATTGGCTTGCGGTTATAAGTCAGTGATGGTCATACCTTTATTATCAATTGCTTTTTGCAGAATGTTCCTGATTTCTTTTTTCAGGTCATTTCCGGTACTGTTGTCAAGGTAGAGAAGACCATCCTTTATCCTGGTCCTGTCCGGAGAATTTTTTTGAAGCTCTGATAAGGCATTAAACAAAACGCTGATGTCCAGTTTTTGCACATTGCCTGTTACAAGTACAAAAGAATCCCCTTCTCTCTCTAATCGTACCATGCTTTCACCTCCGATGTGTGCATCCACTGATTATCTTGGCGCTTTAGTTTATATAATTTTGGTGATATGAATCGGATAAGGTAAGGAATGCAAAAACAACATTGGAATCTACGCAAGCACTTTCCAGGCTACATCCTCCACAGCCAGCAACTCCTGCTCTCCTGTTTTCATATCCTTGAGCGCCACCTTCCCCGCGTCAAGCTCGTTCTTTCCCACAATAACCACATGGCTTGCGCGGATGGTATTGGTATAAAAAAATCTGGTTCTTGAAAGTCCCATTATATTGATCCTTTAATGATTAGATAGGAACTTCACTTGGTTTGAATACGTTTATTTTGCTCGAGATCTGGTCAAAATGGCTATCATACGTCACGATACAATCACAACTTTCAACATACGCAGATATCGCATGTGGAATATCCGTTCTGTCGCTCATCGAAAATTTTTCCTGATAAAGTATTCTCTTTTCACGCGAAAGGAGCTCGGTGATTTCAATTCTGTCAATATTAAGAATTTATTTCAGTAATATAAGACCTATCTTGCGGGCTTCCTTCTCATCTTTATATTCGAAGGGCAGTAGAAAAAGTTCGTGGATTGAATAAAAGGAAATGACAATTATGCATTCTTTTGCTATACATTTATCCAGCAGCTTCATGCACTCAGAATAACGTTTTATGTCCTCATACTTAAAATAGGTCGGAACGCTGCCAGGACAGTTGTATCAAGGTACAGCTTCATCTATACCAGTGCATCTATTTTTTCCGGGTTCTCAATGACATCTGCCAGAGTTTTGGACAGGATCAATGCTAAAGTGGAAATTCCCTGTTCTTCAAGCAGCTTTGTACTCCTTGCCCTGGCTTTATGAACCGCATCCACAAGTTCAATCTTTTGTTTCTTCATATTACAATCCTATTCAATTATGATACTTGAACCTATAAATAGAGTTATGTCGATTAATTTTTGTGCGATGATCCATAATTTTTCAACACATCGATTAAGTTAAAATGATTGCACAGTTGTGATTTTAAATATTCAACGTATCTATTCACTCAATCTCTCCGCCACTTCCTCCACAGCCAGCAACTCCTGCTCTCCTGTTTTCATATCCTTGAGCGCAACCTTCCCCGCGTCAAGCTCGTTCTTTCCCACAATGACCACATGGCTTGCGCCTATGGTGTTGGCATAAGAGATCTGGTCCTTGAACTTCCGCCCCATCACGTCAATATATGTTAATACATGCTCCCTGAGCTTTTTAGCTATAACAATAGCCTCTTTGCGTGTGTCCTCGAAAGAAACCACTACAATGCGCTTTTCCATTTCCGGCACGGCCTGGCATATCTCCATCACCCTGTCAAACCCGATAGCATATCCCGTCGAAGGCGTATCCTCGCCCCCGAACAGCTGCGCAAGGCGGTACGACCCCCCTCCACACACCTGGTTCTGCGCTCCTAATCCTTCACAGTATATCTCAAACACCATACCTGTATAATAATCAAGCCCTCTTGCAATCCCGAGATCGACCTGGTATTCCAGCCCGTACACATCCAGAAGATCAAGAAGCGCCTCGAACTGCGACATCGCCTCAATATCTCCTGTAAGCTCCCGCGCCTCTTGCAGTGCATTGACCCCATGGAGCCCGATAAGGCGGAAAAGCCTGCCCCGCATCTCAAAAGGCGCATTAATCTCATCGAGGAACTGCTCAAGCCCCTTGTCATCTTTCTTATCCACCAGCCTCATGATCTTGTTCTGGTGTTCGGGCTGTATGTCCTTCAACAGGGTACGCACGATCCCAAGGTGCCCGACGTGCAGATCTCCCCGGACCCCGGCACTTTTTAGCATTTCCACGGCCAGGGCAATAACCTCGGCATCGGATTCAGGCCTCGAACTTCCGATGATTTCAACCCCGAACTGGAAAAACTCGCGGAACCTTCCTTTCTGCGGGCGTTCGTACCTGAAACAGTTGTCAAAATAATAGAATTTCAATGGTTTTGGCGACCTTTGAAGCTCCTCAACATACATTCTAACGACAGGCGCAGTAAGTTCCGGGCGCAGCGCAATCTCGCGGTCGCCTTTGTCCTTGAAGTTGTAAATCTCGCCCAGGATCCCTTCCCCTGACTTCAATGTAAAAAGCTCGATATGCTCAAACGTCGGGGTCTTTATCTCACCGTATCCCCACCGCTTTGCGGCCTCGCGCAGCCTGCTCTCGATATACCTTCGCTTTGCCATTTCACCAGGCAGAAAATCGCGTGTGCCGCGGGGTCTCTGGATTTCCATTTTAATGCAACCTCAAGCTCCCCCGATAACAGCTTACACCTTAAAAAGCCTTATGTTTTTAATTCCTAAAATCCGTTTTTGGAATAAAACCTCATACCGAAGTGTTCACACTGGCCGGTTTCACAGTCTTCCTGGTGGCGCTTTTCGCAATGTGATACCGTCAGGAGTCTTATTGCCATATCATGTTTTTCACAATAAGGCGATACTATCATTTGATTCCTCCTCATGTTAACGACCTGAATTTTATTTGAATAATCATTAACAATAAGCCTATCAATCTAATAGTATATAATATTTGCCCTTATATATACAATTGTGATTATCATTATGACCATATATGATTATTATCATATCTGAGATAAAAAACCAATGTAAACCGGCTACCAGCAGCCTTCGAATTTTTCCCTGAAAACAAGTTCGCCGAGCTGTTTTCTTTCAGAAACCCTGACCTTCTTAACCGGATGCCCGATGGCTATTACAGCCATTAATTCATAAAAATCCGGTGCCTGGAGTATCTCGTTAACCCTTTCTTTTTTCTTCAGGATCTCTCCAAGCCACACCCCGCCAAGTCCAAGCGAATGCTGGGCAAGAAGCATATTCTGGATGCATGCGCCGATGGACAGGATATCCTTCGTTCGATCGTACATCTGGTTGCTATCAAGAAAGACCGCGATCGATACTGGTGCATTTTTGATTATCGAACCGTAGTTGGTGAGTTTTGAAAGTGCCTCTTTTGTCTCCGGAATCCTTACGACAATGAACCGCCACGCCTGGTTGTTCAAACCAGAGGGCGCCCATCTTCCCGCGTCCATTATCTCTTCAACTGCCTTATCACTAACGTCTTCATCCGTGAACTCGCGGACGCTTCGCCGTGACCTGATGGCTTCGATCGTTTCCATGACATCACCCGTACATTTGCGGATCAGGCGGTTGCGCCTGTAAAATCGTAATGATATTCTCAAGGGATAAAGGGAAAACGACAATTATTTCTTTGCCGCAGGCAGGGCATTTTCTTGTCGCGTGAAGCGGCGTTACGTTGATTGTTTCATCATAAACGGACTCCGAGATAAAAGGACTGATGGTAGCTGTGGGCTGCCCGATATCGAATTCACCGCCTGTTAAAAAATCATAATACGAAAGTTTTTCTGAAAAGCCGCACGCACATAGAAGTTCAATTTTATTTCTTAAGAACCTGTTGTTCCTGTTCTTCTGCGCCAATGAAATAACCGAGTCTTTCATTTTCCTTAGATTGGTTTTCCTGTACTAAATTCCTTTCCCTGGCTCATTTTAATATACTTCTCCCATCGTACTTAGGCTCATCATGCCCCCGATTTTCGAGATCCTTCACAAAGATATCTGCGGCCGTATCGGACGGCTCGAAACCCCGCACGGGATAGTTGAGACTCCAACCATTATGCCGGTCGTCAATCCCAATATCCAGACAATCAAACCCTCAGAGCTTCGCAAATTCGGCGCAGAAATTATTATCACGAATTCTTATATAATTTATCGCAAACCTGAACTCAGGGCGAGCGCCCTGAAAGACGGGCTGCATTCTCTTCTTGGGTTTGAGGGCCCTGTAATGACAGATTCGGGTTCATACCAGCTATCAGTCTATGGAGAGGTGGAAGTTACCAACAAAGAGATAGTCAGGTTCCAGCAGGAGATCGGCTCGGATATCGGAGTGCCCCTGGACATTCCCACGCCTCCTGACGTCTTGCGTGAACGTGCCGAGTCTGAGCTTGGGATAACCATAGAACGGGAAAAAGAAGCGCTTGAATTAAAAAAAGATATGCTTCTTGCCGCACCAGTCCAGGGTTCGACATTCCCTGACCTCAGGGAACGCGCGGGGCGGGAATTATGCGGGTTTGATTTTGATATTTATCCTCTCGGAGCGGTCGTTCCGCTCATGGAATCCTACAGGTTCGCGGATCTGGTGGATGTTATTGTGGCATCAAAAAAAGGTCTTCTACCCTCTGCCCCGGTGCACCTCTTCGGGGCAGGGCATCCGATGATGTTTTCCCTGGCAGTGGCCCTGGGGTGCGATCTGTTCGATTCTGCCTCATATGCACTGTATGCCAAGGAAGGGCGGTATATGACGGTTCGGGGAACGTATCACCTGGATAACCTTGAATACCTGCCATGTTCCTGCCCTGTATGCACTTCATACGGGGTAGATGAATTAAAGAAAAACGAAAAGCGCGAAGAACTGCTTGCGCGCCATAATCTCCATGTCACTTTCGCAGAGATGCGGGAAGTGAAGCAGGCCATAAAAGAAGGAAGCCTGTGGGAACTCGTGGAGCAGAGATGCAGGGCGCATCCCCAATTGCTGAACGGGTTAAAGCGCGCTCTCTCCTGGTCCGGATGGATAGAAAAGTTCCAGCCCGAGTCCAGGGCAACGTTCTTTTACAGCGGGCCTGAATCGGCACGCAGACCTGAGATATCAAGATGCAGTAAGAAGCTCAGGACTCTCGATCTCAGGGGTAAAGTCCTGATCAGGAGACAAAGGCTTGAAAAAGAAGATGATTTTGATTGGGTACTTGAATTCAAGGAACCATTTGGCGCATATCCGCTTGAACTCAAGGAAACATATCCCTTCAATGCAGAAGTAGTTGATGACCCGGACTATGAGGCCTTGACGATCGCGCTTCAAAATGTACTTGACCTGATCGAAGCGAATACTGAAGCTGAGTTCACGTTCGTATATGAGAAAGAGCATCCTTTGATGACACGGATCGGGCAAAGAGCTAAACTGGTGGCAAAGGAAAACTACAATTGATGGAGGATGAGGGCCAGTGTTTGTTATAGCAAAACCTGGCGAACTCAAATAAAATCCAATCAATCTTTTTTTGTGGATGGATTTTCGTGGTTCTCATTGACGATTCTCATAATTGATTCCCGGTTATATCTTTTATTACAAAGTGGGACAAGAACACAATACCAGGATTTGCGCCTTCTAATTATTTTCCTGAAAACAGGTTTTACTGCTTGCCTGCTTTGCCGGCAGCTTTCTGTCCTGAATAAGGGTCAAAATGAAAGGTGCGGATCTGAAAGGTTAAAAAAATAGAAAAGATAGGAGAGATAGAATGAATAAAAAAATAATATCCGGGTTACTGCTGTTCACGGCAGTAGCACTGGTAGGAATACCGGGAGCTTTAGCAAACAGTGGCGTTCTAAGCTCTTTCAATGCCATATATGGAACTGGAGCGGGCAGTTGTTCCACATGCCATTCGCCTGGATTATTCGATTTAGGTGTTGGTAATAATTTTAATTATTATGGCAGAGATCTCTATAATA
>CABMIA010000145.1 GCA_902386085.1 uncultured archaeon | reverse complement strand
GGTAATGGCATGGGGGAATTGCAGAAATAACAAAAATGCAAAAGTCAATTGGCAATTTACAGCCAAAGATGCACGGATAAAATTATCCAAACTTTATCCGACTATAGAGATTTGACTGGACACTAGGGCATCAACGGGTTTTTCAGAATGCCCATAGGTCAGGAAACCGGCGTTATGAAATTCGATGTTCTTCACTCCTCGCTTTTCCGCTTTTCTTCGTGCAAACTCAAGCATAGGCAACGAAACATCTGCCGCTATGACTTTCCTGCATCGCCCGGCAGCAGTTATCGTGAACTCTCCTGTCCCGCAACCGATATCGAGGAGAATCTGGTCTTGTGTGATATGTAATAATGAAAGAATCATTTCAGTTTCTTCTTTGATATTCCGAAGCTTCTGCATCCGGGCATCGTAAGCTCCTACCTCTGTTTCGTTGGTGAAGTCAGTACCTACCTGCTTCATTTCATTGTATTGCCATCCGGAGATTTGTGCCATCTTACTTCCCGCCCTTTTCAGAAATGAGCTTTTTAATGATCCCTGCAAGCCTTTTTATTCCTTCCTCTATCTTTTCCCCGTCCGAATTTGAAAAATTCAATCTCAGTGTATTCTCCCCTCCACCGCCCACGTAAAACGGGCTTCCGGGCACGAACGCGACGTTCTCCTTTATTGCGCGGTTGAAGAGTTCCATTGAGGATAGATTTTCAGGAAGCGTTATCCACAGGAACATCCCGCCCTCAGGCTTTGTACATTTTGTTTCCTCGGGGAATTGTTCTTCAATCTTCGATACCATCAGGTCTCTCTGCTCTTTATAGGCTACCCTTATCGTATGGATATGTTCATCTATGTCGTTATCGACAAGATACTTGTAAAGTATCCTCTGGGAAAGGTAATTCGAATGCAGGTCAGCCGCCTGTTTTGCCACCACGATCTTCTCCATTGTCTCTTTCTCTGCGCATATCCAGCCAAGCCTCAGACCGGGCGAGACAATCTTTGAGAATGAGCCCAGGAGAATTATGTTCTTCTGAAGGTAATTCCTGACACACGGAATATCATCGCCCATGAATCTCAGTTCTCCATAAGGGTCATCTTCAACAAAGATAGAATTTTGCTCCCTGAGCATTCCGGCAAGCTCCATTCTTTTCTGTTTTGAATATGTTACCCCGGATGGATTCTGGAAATTGGGTACTGCATAGAACAGCTTTATCTTTTGCTCATCGAATGTTTTTTTGAGGAAAATAGTGTCTATCCCGTCATCGAGCAGTGGTACTGAATCGATCACAGGTTCAAACATCGAGAACGACTGGAGGGCTCCCAGATAAACGGGGCGCTCGACAACAACATGATCTCCTTTGTTCAGGAAGGTCTTGCCTATCAGGTCGAAGCACTGTTGCGAGCCGTTGGTTATGATTATTTCATCAGGTCTTATATTCAGCCTTTTTTTCTCAAAGTATCTCCTTGAGATATACTCTCTAAGAGGCAGATAGCCTTCAGTCGTGCTGTATTGAAGAATGTTCCTGCCGTCTTCTTCCAGGACTTTTAAAGCTGCAGATTTTATTTCTTTCACAGGAAAGAACCTGGAATTCGGAAGACCACCTGCGAAGGATATGACTTCGGGGTTATCCGTGACTTTCAATATCTCACGTATGAATGATTTCGGTGTTGTGAGTATCCTGTTTGAAAATAATGTGTTCATATATATCACATCCTTATATTCAGCCCACCATTTGTGCTGTACGTTGGTATCCTATTTATTTACGGATATAAATAGTATCTCAAAAGTTTACTTTTTTGCCTCGAAACTGGTATAACGTCACAAGACAAAATTATTATCGGTGATCGACCATCATGGATAATTTATGCTAACCCTCGGACTTGTGAACACGTACGACAAAATAAAGCTGCACGAGGCGCATTACCGCAGCATCGCCCGCGCCGCGCCTGTGGCGTACGCGTTCGGGTTCAATCTTGCGCTTTTCGATTATCCGTTCAAGATGACGGCAGAAGAACTTGTAGATTTTGTGAAGGATAAGACCACTATCGGAAGTTCCGGAAAATATCTTGAAGAATTGTTCAGGGGAGGAAGATTTTTCGTATTTGACCTTCCAGAGAAAGGTTTCCAGCCCCAGTTCGGCGCGCCTGTGGTGACCACATCGCATCCTGCAAGGGAGAAGAATATCAGCGTCGAGGCACTGGCAGGATTGATCAATAAAAAGAAGTCATTCATTTTTCTTATCGGTCTGGGGCACAAAGGTCTGCCTGAAGAGTTGTTCAGGAAGGCAAGTTACCATCTTGACATTACCGGAAAGGGAGTTTCATTCGAGACCTGCACTGCAATAGGGGCTGTGCCTGCGGTTATTACGGGATCGACAAAGCTGGAATAATTTGGATAATCTTTTCATACCCCAGATGCATGGTTCGTGCTGCTGTGCTCCGTTTTTATTAATGTGGCTCAATTGAACCAGGAAATAAGTTTATGAGTTGGTGAGTAATAAAGACTATTATGCAAGCCCAGAGAGTAATGGCTCGAATGAAAAAACTGGAAAAAGAGATGCGAGAGCTGAAAAGTAGTCTTTATTCCCAAATAGATGTTTCTTCAATAAAGCCAAAGAAAGTGATGCATAAAGCTGCAACTGATTTCTTAAAATTAAAGGATATCCAAGATAATATTGAAGTAAATTCTGTCGAACTGATACGAAAAGAGAGAAAGCATGCCAGGGGTTATTAATACCAGAGTTACTCTCGATTCTAACGTGCTTATCTCTGCAGTCAAAGGGAATGAAGAGTATAGCCGGGAATGCAGTGAAATAATAAATCAGGTGGGCGCTTTATTCGTACTTTATCAACCTACTCTTAGTATTACAGAACTTTATAATGCAATTGGGAAGACCAAAGGCGAACCGCTGGCAAAAAAAGCGCTGAAAGATTTTTATAAAATGGTTTATCATCTTGAAGATTACGGCTCCCGTGCCCAGTGTGAAAGGATTGGAAAAACAGCCCTGAAGTATCGGGTC
>CABMIA010000144.1 GCA_902386085.1 uncultured archaeon | reverse complement strand
GCCCCACCTTTAGAATAAAGATAAAGCATATAGACGGCAGAAATTATTGTCACAAATATTGCAAATATAATTAACCTAAAGTTAGGATCTTTTGCCATTAGCCTGCCCCTGATATTTTCATCCTGTTTTCTTCAAGTTTGCTCTATTACATTACTTATTTACCGTAGAGTATAAAAGATATTTGAATACCGTTTGATGACAATAGTGAGCATTCAGGAATAAACTGCAAAAGCAAATAAGCATTCAAAACAATTGCATAGATATTACAGGGCTTGATGCCGTTATTGTAAGAGACCTGGGGCCTGCGACCCACAACGACGTTTCGTTCAGGTTTGATATACTCTGCCAGTTAAAGGAAGGTAATTTCTCAACCTGATATAATTCTTGCAAGTTCTCCTTATTATATGGATAAACCTAACCACACTTTAGTATAACCAGTATAAATATCGCGGCCTATGTATAGCGTTTTTGTAACGCCGAACCTCTCTCCTCTTAGATGTTCTAACCCTAATCTATACTCTAAAGTCTGTTCCAATCATCCCGGTTCTTCAATAACCGCCCTAACTATACTCCCTCCACGTCTTCCCGCACTTGGTGCACCTGAAAAACCTGACCTCGCTCTCATCCGCCGACCGCAACTGCCGCATCCACCAGTATGCGGTATCATTGCCGCAGTCCTCACATTTGGCCCGTGTTGTGGGCATCCCCATTTCCCTGTTTTCCAGGACAGTTACCTCGCGTTCATTCCTCTCGGTCTTTGAGACAAAACCTTTCGTAATTTCCTGCTCAAACCCGCATTTCCTGCATTTAAAAACGTTCTTGGCAGGCATCATCATGCTCTTGCATTTCGGACAAAATTCCATTTATATCACTCTTAGCTTCTTCTATGATCTTATTATGGTCAAATGCCAGTGCTGGTATCTGGCTTAAACTGAAAAGCCTTGTATCTTTAGCATCCGAACCTGCTTTAAGGTTTCCTTTTCCCAGGGCAAGAAAACACACCGAAACTGTATGACCCCTCGGGTCGCGTGAAGGGTCCGAATACACACCTGCAAGCTTGATTAGCTCTATATCAAGCCCCGTTTCCTCTTTCGCTTCCCGGACAACCGCTTCCTCGACGGTCTCCCCGATCTCGACAAAACCGCCCGGAAGCGCGAACTGATCCTTGTACGGTGGGTTCTTCCGTTTTATGAGAACAAGTTTCCCTTCATATATTATCAGCGCGTCCACTGTCAGAAGCGGCGTTACTGGTTTCATCAATCACTTCCTCAATATTATCGTGAGGATATCGTTGTCATACAGCACATGGTCTATACCTGTGCGCTGTCCCTTATGTTTCGCCGAGTCGCCCCATATCTGGGCATACCTGAACCTGTTCTTGAAATCACGGTGAAGCTTGTCGCATATATCTCCTACAGATGAGCCGTACCTGACTATCAGGGGTTCATCAAGGTCAGGGGGCTGACCCTGGGGCTTCAGGAAAATCCGGATAAACCCGAGTTCCTGGTACAGCTTTTCCTTGAGTTCATCGATATGCACTTTTTTGTCTGCCGAAACGAGAAGGGCATCAGGGAATTTTTCTTTACAGTTAAGGAGCGTATATTTATCTGCAAGGTCGATCTTATTGATAACCACGATAGCCGGGATGTATTTCCTGTTGCCCAGGATGGCATCTATCAACTGGTCGATGCTGATATTTTCCCGTATCACCACATTTGCATTATGGATCCTGTTTTCTACCAGGATCATTTTTATGGTATCCTCATCAAGATCCAGGTAAACCGTGCTGTTGACTGTCACTCCGCCCCGTGGCTTTTTTACTATAGTTACATCCGGAGGTCTTGAATTGACCCGTATGCCTGCATCGTAGAGTTCCTGGACAAGAACATCATAATGAACAAGCTGGAATACATCAAGCAATATTACTGCAAGGTCAGCGTTCCTTACAACTGCAAGAACCTCCTTGCCGCGCCCTCTTCCTGATGCTGCGCCTTTTACGATACCCGGCACATCAAGTATCTGGATAGTGGCGCCCTTATATTCCATCGCTCCCGGCACCACATCCAGCGTGGTGAATTCATAAGCCGCGACCAGCGACTCCGCTCCGGTAAGACTGTTCAGTAATGTGCTTTTTCCCACTGAGGGAAATCCGACAAGCACGACCGATGCATCCCCTGATTTCCTGACAGAAAACCCTTCCCCGCCTGACTTTGAGGATGCCCTCTTCAGTACCGTTTCCTTAAGTGCTGCAACTTTTGCTTTAAGACGGCCGATATGGTGCTCCGTGGCCTTGTTATATTTAGTTTTGCTAATCTCATCTTCGATAGCCTTTATTTCTTCTTCAAGTGTCATTTTTGTTCTAATAGCAGTAACCAAAGCAAAAAGGATTTGGATGATAACGGCTTTTTTAGTACATAATGCAGGCATTATTTGATTATCTTGAATCCAGAACTGATGAGACGGTAAAGACGCTTGATGAGCTTGTGCGCATCCCAACACAGGTACCGCCGGGTGAGAATTATGGAAAGATCATGGAATTTATGGCGCAAAAGCTTGAAACCCTTGGCTTTGTGACCGAAAAGCTTGTCATGCCGCGTGATCTGTTTGAGAAGAAAAATCCACGCCTTTCGCATCTTGTTGGAGATCGGGTGAACCTGTCCGCAAAACTTGATGTGGGCGCTGAAAAAACCCTGCTGGTCAACACGCACCTTGATGTCGTCCCTGCAAGTGCAAACTGGAGCGTGCCGCCGTTTGAATGTACGCTTAAAGACGGACACATCTTCGGCCGGGGCGTGGCTGACTCAAAAGGAGGACCTGCCGCGCTATTAACTGTGCTTTCTGCGATGAAGGAACTGGATATAAGACCAAAGTACAACCTGAATATCGCCCTCACCACGGATGAGGAGATGGGGCCGTATGCCGGCCTCTGCTACCTTGCAGACATCGGGAAACTTGAGGCTGATTATTTCCTGAGCATGGACGGTGACAGCGATGATATCACAATCGCCTCGAACGGGAACGTGAACTGGCAGATTGATGTCTTCGGGAAATCATACCACAGCGGGAGCAGTTTCCTTGGAGTGAATGCCATAGAGAAATCCATCCCGGTCATGAACGAACTGATGGAACTGAAGGCAAAGGTCGAGAAGCGTCGGTCAAAAGTGCCTGCCAGCATTGCGATAAGCCGTAAGACCGGGATCAAAACACTTCTACCTGTCCTCAATATAACTGTAATAAACGCAGGCGTGAAACAGAATATCGTTCCCGACAGTTGCACGATGAAAGGGGACCGCCGCTATATCCCTGAAGAGAAATTCTAAGAAGTTTGCAGGGAGATGAACGCGGCCATCGCACGGGTGCATGAGAAACATCCGGATATCGATCTCAGGATGAGCTGCGACAATATCTATGGGCCTATGCTCACTGATATGAACCATGAATGGGTGAAAGAAGTTAAAAGAGTCGCATGCGAGGTGGCAGGAAGGGATGTAGCGCTTGCAGGGGCGCAGGGAAGCCTTGACGTAGCATATGCCGTCATGGTCACGGGACTTCCTGCATGCTGTTTTGGACTCGGGAGGTGGACTGAGAGCAATGCGCATGCAGACGACGAGAATATCCTGGCCGAGGACCTCGTGATGTTCACGAAGTTCCTGGCGAAGCTGATATGTGGTTGATTTACTTCTTTGCCGACTTGCGTTCAGGTATGAAAAAAGACGTTAACAACGAACTCAAAACGAACTGAAACGAAGTCATCAGTCCGAGTTCGTATCGAGTTCGTACCGGTTCAGTGTTTATCTTAGCTTTACCAAATCCGAGTCAGTATGTATTAAAATTGACAAAATATCCTGCGCATCCAAAAATTGATATAACATCAACAAGAAAACAAACAATAGTGTTTTATGCCAGAAGAAGTGGTTCTCATAAGTGGGGTCAGGACGCCAGTGGGAAAGTTCGGCCGCGCATTCAAGGACGTACCAGCCCAAAGGCTGGGAGCGATCGCGATAAAAGAGGCTGTGAGCAGGGCAAGGCTGCGGATGCAGGACGTGGAAGAGGTCATAATGGGCAATGTGGTCTCAGCCGGCCTGGGACAGAATCCCTCGCGGCAGGCAGCGATCTATGCCGGAATCCCGCCAGAGGTCGGTTCGTTCACCGTAAATAAAGTATGCGGTTCGGGCTTGAAGTCGGTCATGCTTGCTGCACAGGCGATAAAAGCTGGCGACGCCGATATTGCAGTTGCCGGCGGGATGGAAAATATGAGCGCAGCTCCGCATTTGATCAGGAATATGAGGTGGGGCGTGAAGTTCGGGGATGCTTCAATTACAGATGCGCTTATTTTTGACGGTTTGTGGGAAGTTTACAACAATTACCATATGGGGCTTACCGGTGAAAGAGTGGCACAGAAATACGGTATAACGAGAGAGGAGGCTGATGAGTTCGCGCTGGGCAGCCACATGAAAGCCATGCGTGCAATGAATGACGGAAAATTCAACGAAGAGATTATGCCTGTCGAAGTTGATGGCATTGTGGTCGTTAATGATGAGGGAATAAGTTAATATACCTCCATCGAGAAACTTGCAAAACTCCAGCCTGTTTTTAAAAAAGATGGTATCCTGACCGCTGGCAACAGTTCCCAGCTCAGTGACGGTGCTGCCGCGCTGGTTGTGGCTTCGGCAGGAAAAGCAGATGAACTGGGAGTCAAGCCCCTGGCAAGAATAACAGGCTACGCGACCGGAGGAACACAGCCTGAAGACGTTATGGAAGCCCCTATTCCCACGGTCAGGAAACTTCTTGATAAAACGGGTTTTACAATCGATGACATAGATCTGTTCGAGCATAACGAAGCCTATGCTTCTGCCTCGATCGCGGTTGCAAAAGAGCTGGATGTTCCACCTTCTAAATTCAATGTAAATGGCGGGGCTGTTGCCCTCGGACATCCGATAGGATGCAGCGGCGCGAGAATACTTGTAACGCTGCTTTATGCCTTAAAGGACAGGGGACTTAAAAGAGGACTGGCCACCCTGTGCCTTGGAGGCGGGAATGCCGTCGCTATGATCGTTGAGACATGAACTGGTTCGTTTATGCACTTATCGGCACCACGTCTGTTGCCACCACTGCCATCCTTGACAAGTTCATCCTTAGCCGCTACACCAGGACAGCAACGGCCTACCTTTTTTCTTTGATAATCATACAGCAGCTTTTTGCGCTGCTCATTCTCATTTCCAGGGGGATCGAGTTCATCTACCCTGCCTCTGTTATCGCAATCCTCGCTGGCTCATTCCAGGTCGTGATGTGGGTTTCTTACCTGTATGCGCTCAAGG
>CABMIA010000143.1 GCA_902386085.1 uncultured archaeon | reverse complement strand
CGTCATCCTTTTCATTGGACATCTGATCAATCTGTTACTTGGAATTCTGGGGCCGGGTCTCCACTCACTGAGGCTTCAATATGTAGAATTCTTTACTAAATTTTATCAAGGGGGAGGTAAGAAATACATCCCTTTTGGTTATAATAGAAAATATACGGAGGAATAAAAAATATGGATCCAACACAAGCTGGAATGGTAGCTATAGGAGCAGGAATAGCAGTAGGACTCTAAGGAATTGGTGCTGGTATGGGCGAACAGGCAATAGGAGCCGCAGCAGTAGGCGCATTGGCTGAAGATGAAAAATTCTTCGGTAAGGGTCTCTTGATGACAGTTATTCCCGAATCCATCGCAATTTTCGGTCTGGTAGTAGCATTGATATTGCTGTTCGTATTCTAAAAAGTGAACAAATATGGGACTTGATGCGATAGTTCAGGAGATTAAGGCAAAGGGTAAGGCTGAAGCCGAAAAGATCAGTGGTGAAGCTTACAAGGAAGCTGCCAGGATCGTTGCAGAAGCCCGGGCCAATGCTGAAAAAATCAAAGCGGCTAAAGAAGAGGCTGCCAGGAAAGAGATCGAAAGGCTCAGACAGCAGGAATTATCCAGCGCCAATCTTGAAGTCAAACGATCAATTCTCAATGCACGCAAAGAAGTGCTTGATGAGGTAGCACAAAAAGCAAAAGAGGCTGTTTTGAAACTTCCTGCTGAAAAGAACAAAGCTCTCCTGCAGTCGATCATAGAAAAGAACCAGGCCAATAACAGTAAGATATATTCAAATGAAAAGGATAAGGCTATCGTCAAGAAACTCACAAAACTTGAATATGCCGGAGTTATCAACTGCATTGGTGGAGTCGTCATTGAAAACGAGGAAGGTACAGAGTATCTTGATTTCAAGTATGAAACTATTTTAGATAACGTCAGTGAACAATCGTTGAAGCAGGTATCCGATATCTTGTTTGGGTGAAATAAAATGGGTGTTTCAAATGCAGTGAAATATGCGTATATCGTAGCCAGAGTCCGGGCTATGAAGAGCAAACTCATCCCGAAAGAGATGTATCCTAAATTCATCAATATGGAAATACCCGAGATAACACGTTTTATCGAGGAATCCGAATATAAGAAAGATGTAGATGAATTAGGGAAAAAATATAAGGGCACTGACCTGTTCGAGCATGCTTTGAACCGGAACCTGGCCATGACATACCGAAAATTGATCGAGATATCGCAGAACGAGGCAAATTTCCTGATTACGGAATATCTTCATTCATGGGATATATGGAACATAAAAACTATATTAAGAGGTAAATTTTCAGGCGTGAGTGAAGATGAGATACTCGAAGCCATGGTCTCAGCCGGGCAATTGCGATTCAGGGATCTTACGGAAATCATTAAGATAAATACAATTGATGGCGTGATCGCTGCTCTTTCCAGCACTCCGTATTATCCGGCACTCTCGGGATACAAGGGAGACATTGCAGATATCGAGGAACGTCTTGATAAATTGTATTATTCCAATATTATTGATGCAGCAAGCACCTCAGGGAACAAGCTTTTCATTAAATTCCTCAGGACCGAGATCGATCTTAAGAACCTGAAGATGCTATTCAGGATGAAACGGGCGGGCATGGAACGAGATGAAATACTTAAGATCCTTATCCCCGGAGGTATGGAGTTCAGGGAAGATGACCTTGCCAGGCTTGCGTCAATGCCATTTGCAGAATTTGTACGGGGACTGGAAGAATTCTCATACTGGAAAGCGATATCAGATATCAGCGGTGAATTAAGTTCGCTAATCAATATTGAGACCCGCCTTGATAAATACGGAGTCATGTATGCGACAAGGATCTCATATTATCATCCGCTTTCGATCCTGCCAATACTTGATTATATCCTGAGCAAGAAGATGGAAGTCGACAACCTCAGGATAATAGTGCGGGGGAAAGAGATGGCTCTTCCTGAAGATATTATAAAGACCCACCTGGTGATGTAAATGGAGATAGCGGTCATCGGAAATAGTGATTTTGTGCTGGGTTTTCGCCTTGCAGGCATTCGAAAGACCTATGATGCAACATCACATGATATCGAAGAAAAAATCAAGACTATCCTAAGTGACAGGTCGGTCGCGATATTAGTAATGCATGATAATGATATTCAAAAAATCTCCTCACAAATAAAACAAACCCTGGAAGACTCAGTCGAGCCCACAGTATTAGTAATCGGTGGAAAAGGCGAAAGTACCAACCTCAGGGAGAAAATAAAACAATCGGTGGGAGTAGATCTATGGAAATAATACCCCGGAAAGGGGACATTGAACTAAAAGCAGGTGTCTTGGAATGAAAACAAAAGGTGAAATTTATAGGATCTCTGGACCAGTCGTTATCATAAGTGGTTTAAATACCAAAATGTATGATGTGGTCAAGGTCGGAAATGAAGGACTGATGGGTGAAGTGATCGGTATTGAAGGTGACAAGTCCACGGTACAGGTATATGAAGAAACATCGGGAATAAGGCCGGGAGAGCCCGCAGAAAATACGGGAATGACCCTCTCAGTTGAACTGGGTCCAGGCCTCCTGAAAAGCATTTATGACGGTATCCAGCGGCCACTTCCGGTACTGAGAGATGAAATGGGTGATT
>CABMIA010000142.1 GCA_902386085.1 uncultured archaeon | reverse complement strand
TTTTACACTATCGGTTCGGTTTTTTCTTTGTGGAAAATGAGAAAATTACGAATGCCCAGAGGCAATGATAAAAATGCTATCTTTCAATTTCTAAGAAAGAATACAGACGCCATTTTGACGCCATAGAACAAATCCCTGTAATGTAGGTTTTTAAAACAAAAACTGATTTATTGGTTTACTCTTACAAAATATTAGTTTATAAACAATTAAACGCTAAAATGTCTTTGGTAGGTTATTAAAACATAAAATAAATTCCTTGGAATTATCGATTATTTATAACATCAGTGGACATAGATCATTGTCGATATGCTTTAGCTTTTAATATGGAAAGGAGATTATTATAAAATTACTTTAAGTTACTCGGTTGGAGCCCTATAATATCTTTTTTAAAAATAAATACACTATGTACGCAACAATTAAGATCGCCACAATTCTTATAATAAGAAATGTCACAAACCATAAAATCTGGATTATAAAATAAGCAAGAATCAATGCAATGATCACTATAAGAATATCTGAAAATTTCATTACTTTATAATTCTCACGCATTACTTAAATCTTTATTGAGACCTGAGCCCCAAGTCTTCCAGATACAGATACTCCTGCGCATATCCGCAGTATCTCCCAAAATATCTGCGCGCAAATTCCGCTATCACATCCCTCTTTTTACTTTTCCCGGCGTCTTTCCAGTTCTCACCGTAAAACCTTTCCATTATCTGCTCGATATGCGTATCCACAGGGAAGGATTCAAGCTTCCCGAACGCAAAAAGCAGAACGCAATCCGCGATCTTGTTTCCCACGC
Source organism: uncultured archaeon (assembly GCA_902386085.1). Classification (GTDB taxonomy): domain Archaea; phylum Halobacteriota; class Methanosarcinia; order Methanosarcinales; family Methanoperedenaceae; genus Methanoperedens. The sequence goes on along the minus strand of CABMIA010000142.1, from coordinate 7,026 downwards.
CATCTATTTTCACAAGCTCATCGCGCCCCTCCTTATAAGAAAGGGCTTTTATCCCGTCGAGGTCAAATTCACGATTTGCGACCATGGAGGCGAGTTTAAGGACGCGGGGGGCGCGAAAGCCAAGCCTGCACTGCTCCATGTCGCAGGGCTCTACAAGGGCGAGCGCTTCCGGTGTGGGAAAGGAATAATGACCCTCCTCGACCTCCATGCCAAAACATTCACACATGCGCCGGATTGAATTTGTTATGTTCCTGATAGTGTTGTTGCTTGAACAGATATAGGATACAAGGCATTCCCAGGGATCCTGCCGTATGAGGCGCAAGCCCCTGTATTTCCGGATCAATGAATCCATAATTTTGTCTCTATTGATTTGCGAATATATCTTTTCTAGATCATCATCAATCCTGAAATAATCCCTGATATAATCCGCTTCAAGAGATGATTCGATTATGAGTTCATTGCCTTCCTGTTTTGCCCTGACGACCGCTCCATTGACAACTCCTACCCACCACTCTTTCCGTTCCCACCTGAAAACCTGGCCGCAGGAAAGGGTATTGCCAAGGTTGAAATCCCTGGTATTAATCCGGTACATATTCATGAATATCCCACAGGTTTGAAATACATTACTTTCGTACTGCTTGCAAAACCCATAAATGTATATGGGTGAATCAAGAACGAACGCATGAACTTCAGGACAAAACAGTATCTCAGGAAAAGGTTCGGGGATTATTACCTCACCGCTAACCTTACCCTGCCCACTGATTTTTCGCGGCGTGAATGGGGTTTTATCTTTTTTGATGAACTGCCTGAGGTTGTGATGCGCCGCCACAAGGCATTTTCAAGTGAGGGCGAGGCGCATGAGTACCTTCGCTCCATGGTGCCCGCGCATGTGTATCATTCCGCTGCTTATTATCAGTTCCCAGGGGCAGCGACCATGAAGGAGAAAAAGTGGGAGGGTGCAGACCTGATATTTGATCTTGATGCCGACCACCTGCCGCAGAAGGCAAGGTCGTATGCCGAGATGCTTGCCAACGTGAAGGCTGAAACGGCGAAGCTTCTTGAATTTTTGCTTGACGATTTCGGTTTTTCAGAAAATAATATCAGCATCGTGTTTTCAGGCGGGCGCGGGTATCACATACACGTTCGCGACCCGAAGGTGATGCCGCTTGAGAGCGCAGAGCGGAGGGAGATTGTGGATTACGTCAGCGGCACGGGATTAGCAGTTGATTTTCTTTTCAAACCTGCAGAGCATAAAGTGTATGATGCAGGAAAGTTCAGAAAAAAGGAACTTGAATCCCCGCGGAAAATAAGCTCATTCGATGTGGTTCCGGGTGGATTCGGATGGGGGAAACGTATCTGCCGATACATAATATCTTTTCTGAAGGAGATATCAAATAATGACGAAACAAATGCAGTAAATGATATAATAAATTTGATTAAAAATTACAAATTTAATACGTTATCGATAGATAAGGTTCCGGAAAACATCAAAACACACATCATCGATTTGAAAAATGAAAACAGGAAAATCGGGCTGCAAAAAATAGCAGAAGAGGTCGGGATTTCAGGTGATACTGTGCGTAATATCCTGATAGCAAACGATCTATGGGATTTCAGGCCCGAAGCCAGCGCCAAACTGAAAGACCTTAAAGAGATCGCCCGGAACCCGGAAGCCCTGGAAATGATAGAGGCTAAAGGTATAATTGGAGATTCATATATTTTTAATGCGATCGTGCAAAAGGCAATAGAAGAAAACAGTATCAACATAGGGAGCGCCCATACAGACGAACCCGTCACCGCAGATGTAAAGCGCCTCATCCGTATGCCCTCCTCGCTCCACGGCGGCTCGGGTATGCGTGTTGTTCCCCTGACCATGGGAGGGTTTGAGAAATTTGAGCCGCTAAATGACGCCATCGTATTCAGCGAAAAAGAAATACAGATCAAGGATATCCCTCCTCTTAAACCTCAGAATTCCCGTGTGGAAATGAAAGGAAAAAGCTTTACAGTGGCAGAAGGTATCAACACCCTGCCCGAATATGCGGCAATGTACCTTATGTGCCGCGGAGCAGCCGAGTATGCCTGACCAAGCCAAAACAAACCTCAATGATATCCTGAGAGATGAGCGAAAACCAAAACTCGTTCCTCTTGAAAAAGATTTCTATGACAGGATTGCAAGGCAGATACAAGAGCTTGAAGAAGAAAAAAAGAAGATCGCAGACACATACGGTACGAAGTATGCTATTATAGATGATGAACTCAAAACAGCAAGGAAAGCGATCGAGAGCGTCATCGAGCGAAGGACTAAGAAAATAATAACAGAAGCTTCCCTTCGCGCGTCCTCAAAGCAGAAAGAAAAGCAGGACCTTGAATCAATGACACTTGAAGAGCGCATATTCTATAACAGGCTGCTTGAGGTAATAACGGAATGGCGGGATGAAATCCATGACAGGATACTCGGTAGAATAAGAGAAACTGTCATTTCCCAAGATGTAGTGGTTTCCCGGGAAGCTGTACCTGTGGAAAACAACAACAAAGAAATTGAAATCGAAGACAAAAAGGATATAAGTAAAGAGTACATTGTGGTGCGGTTGCTGAAAGAAATTCCGACATTTGTCGGGGCAGACGGACGCAACTATACTCTGGCGAAAGAAGACGTAGCTGTTCTATCGGCACTGAACGCCAGGGCATTGATCAATCGCAAGGCAGCAGTCCAAATCCCGGTTAAAAGGTGATCATCGTGAAAATACCCAAAAAATTCAAAACATACTGTCCTTATTGCAAGGCCCATACACCGCATGTGGTAGAAAGGGTTAAAAAGGGACAGGCATCGACGCTGACAAGAATAACAAGGCAGAAATACAGGCATACAGGCATAGGCAACTCAGGTAAATTCTCAAAAGTGCCTGGAGGAGATAAGCCCACAAAACGCGTAAACTTAAGATACAGGTGTTCTACGTGTAAGAAAGCACATCTTAAAAGCAAGTGCTTCAGGGCTGGCAAATTCGAACTTGTGGAGTCTTAGATATGGAACCAAGAAGCAGGTTTTTAAAAGTCAAATGCACAGACTGTGAGAACGAACAGGTCATTTTCGGATGCGCCAGTACGCCGGTAAGCTGCCTGGTTTGCGGGAGAACGCTTGCAGAACCTACAGGCGGCAAGGCGTTTGTAAAGACGCAGATAATTGAGGTTCTGGAATAATGGAAAGAAGCGGATGGCCTGAGGAAGGCGATCTTGTCGTATGCACTGTTAAAAAAGTCACTGATTTCGGGGCTTTCGTCGAACTTGATGAATACGGGGGCAAAGAAGGCTTAATCCATATCTCGGAAGTGGCATCGGGCTGGGTCAAATACATAAGGGACCATGTAAGGGAAGGCCAGAAGATAGTCTGCAAAGTACTTTATGTTGATACGGCCAAACACCACATAGACCTTTCACTCAAAGATGTCAATGAACACCAGCGCCGTGAAAAGATCCAGTAATGGAAGAACGATCAAAAGGCAGAGAAATGGATACAATACGTCGCCAAGACCACAAAAACAGCCCAGGAAGACCTTAATAAGATAATCAGCCTGCTTTACGAAAAGTTCGGCAGCGTTTATTCCGCATTCGAAAGATCAAGGATTGGCGGAGTGTCGATCCTGACTGATATCGGCATTCGTAAAGAATTCGCCGAGATGATAAAAAAAGTCGCCGAGGAAAACCTGAAAAAACCGCAGGTGGATATATCAGGCTACATCGATCTTATGTGTCCCGTTGAAAACGGGATAGATCGCATAAAAAATGCATTGAATGCCGCAGGTGAGGTAGACGGGGAAGAGATTAGTGTCGATATCACATATACCGGCGCTCCGAGGTACAGGATACATGTTATAGCGCCGGATTATAAAAAGGCTGAAAATATTCTCAAAAAATCAGCGCAATCCGCTATCGAGGTAATTGAAAAGGCAGGTGGAACAGGCAAATTCTACAGGTACAGCGAACAAAATACCTGATTAGAGACTGGATACCTGCATTATGGTTTCAAGAATAAGAAAATGTTCTTGCGGCAGATATACTCTTAAAGAAATCTGTCCTGTCTGCGGAAAAACCACAAAATATTCCCAGCCTGCACGATTTTCTATTGAAGACAGGTACGGGAAATATAGACGATTGAGCAAAATGAGGTAGCGATGCTAAAAACTACGATATTGCGGACTAAAAAACCGCGACTAAAGAACCCCATACTTATTGAGGGGCTGCCCGGAGTCGGCCATGTGGGAAAACTTGTTGCCGAACATCTGGTAGAGGAGCTTGGAGCAAAAAAAATAATGGAAATATACTCCCCGCATTTTCCCCCTCAGGTCATAGTTGAAGACGATGGTACTATCAGGCTCGTCCGCAATGAAATATACGCATTTAAATCGAAAACAGGGAATGATCTCCTTCTTCTTGTAGGCGACCACCAGAGCACTACGACAGAAGGGCATTACGAGCTGTGCGGCGTGTTCCTTGACATTGCTGAGGAATTCAAGGTCAAAAGGATTTACGCGCTTGGCGGTTACGGAGTAGGGCAGCTTGTGGAGAACGAATCAGTCCTGGGAGCCGCAAATACCATTGAACTCGTGCGCGAGCTCAAGGAATATGGGGTCGAATTCAGGGCGAATGAACCCGGAGGAGGCATTGTCGGTGCATCAGGCTTGCTCCTTGGCCTGGGGGCGATGCGCGGGATCGATGCCGCATGTCTCATGGGTGTGACCTCAGGTTACCTCGTGGATCCTAAAAGTGCCCAGGCTGTGCTGAAAGTGCTCAGCAAGATCCTTAAGATCGATGTTGATATGCATGCTCTCTCGGAGAGGGCATCTGAGATGGAAAAGATCGTGGCAAAGCTCAGGGAGATGGAAGAAGGGAAGACCCCGGTCTCATCAGAGGAGGATCTGAGGTATATAGGTTAATCCCTGTATGTCCCGGAGGTGTATTCTCTGCGATGGCAGGGCTTTCCCCCTTGAAATCCCGGTTTCAAAAAGAACAGGAAACCGCAGGTTCATGCGCTGTCCTGTATGCGATCTTATTTTTGTCCCCGGGAATTTCCATCTTTTGCCTGAGGAAGAAGCTGCGCGATACAGGCTTCATGAAAACACGCTCTCGAGCGAAGGGTATGTCAGGACATTTTTAGAGAAGATAGCCATCATAAATCAACACTGTCCATATGTCCGTTCAGTCCTGGATTACGGTTGCGGCCCTGAGCCTGTGCTGGCAGAGCTGTTAAAGAGGAATGGATTAGAGTGCGATATCTATGATCCGTATTTTTTCCCTGCATTTCCTGGAAAAAGGTATGATCTTGTAATCTCCATAGAAGTGTTTGAACATTTCAGGGATATACGGGAGGAGCTAAATAAGATCCGTTCAATTCTGGGTCAAAGAGGTTTTCTTGCTGTTGGGACATCATTGCATGATTCCGTCGGGAATTTTGGGGACTGGTGGTATGCAAGCGATCCGACTCACATTTCCTTTTTTGGCAAGCGCACTTTTGACTGGATTGCAAAGACATTCGGGTTCAGGATTATCTATGCTGATGATAAAAATTTCCTAATTTTGCAGGCAGATTGTTGCCACGAAAGTTATCAACAATGAATATTCTTGTGTGCAGCAGATTATAGCTTGAGGTTGGCGACAGCTCTCCCTTATTAGTTACCCTTCGACCACTTTTTTATCGCCAACCTTTAATCCAATAAAGTTTATTAAGATTAGAGTATATTATACTAAAAAATCAATCAAATAGTGTGCAGGGTCAAAAAATGCCTAACGATTTAACATTAAAGGTTGCAGAAGCCTTCTCGAAAGACGTTGGGAGGGGACTGGCAAGGATAGATCCCGATGATATGAAGCTCCTTGGAGCCGAGGTAGGGGATATAGTCGAGATTACAGGTAAAAGAACGACCGTAGCCAAACTGATGCCCACATTTTCTGGAGACCGCAGCAAGAACATCATCCAGATCGACGGCATCGTCAGGGGAAATGCACAGGTGGGTGTGGATGAAAAAGTAAGTGTAAGGAAAACGAATGCCCAGTCAGCATCGGTCGTTGAACTTTCAGCTAATAAGGCAAGCCGGAGGGACACAAGGTACATAGGTAAATTACTTGGGGGCCTGCCTGTCATAAAAGGGGATATCGTGCGTATCACTTTTTTCGGGACGCGCTACCAGGAATATACAGTTATTAATACCCGCCCCCAGGGTGCCGTTATCGTGCATCCTAAAACCAGTATCCAGTTCAAAAAAGGAGAGGAAGCGGTTAAGCAGGGAAATAAGATCTCCTACGAGGACGTGGGCGGCCTGGGTAAAGAGATCAGGAAAATAAGAGAGATGATCGAACTTCCCCTGAAATACCCCGAGCTGTTCGAACGCCTGGGTATAGAGCCGCCAAAGGGAATATTGCTCTACGGCCCGCCAGGCACAGGTAAGACACTGATAGCCAGGGCAGTGGCGAATGAAACATCGGCCTTTTTCATGCATGTCAACGGTCCTGAGATCATGCATAAGTTCTACGGGGAAAGTGAAGGAAAACTGCGGGAGGTCTTCGAACAGGCAAGCGCCAATGCACCGAGCATACTTTTCATTGACGAAATCGATGTCATAGCCCCGAAGAGGGAGAAAATCCTCGGAGATGTTGAAAAGAGGGTTGTGGGACAGTTGCTTGCATTGATGGACGGTCTTAAATCAAGGGGCCAGGTGATGGTTATCGGGGCTACCAATATCCCGAATGCCCTTGACCCTGCCCTCCGGAGACCCGGCAGGTTTGACCGTGAGATCAGCATAAGCATCCCTGACAGGAACGGCAGGCTTGAGATATTGAATATACATACGAGGGGAATGCCCCTTGATGAAGATGTTGATATCCCGAAACTCGCTGAGGTTACACATGGTTATGCCGGCGCTGACCTGGCCGCCCTTTGCAGGGAAGCGGCGATGAACGCCATTCGCAAAATAATGCCCGGAATAGACTTTGAATCTGAGCGCATATCACCTGAGATAATACTGGATATGAAGG
>CABMIA010000141.1 GCA_902386085.1 uncultured archaeon | reverse complement strand
CTCCATATCGGATAAAAGATCGATGAAACCTCCAAGTCCTTTGAGCACCTCGTTCACATTTCCGATATTGGATTTCGCCGATCCTGCATATCGCGCGGATTTCTTTCTTGACGTAACTGGTCGTACACTTAATCTTGCCATGTATTTCACCTCAAAGACAATAACAGGTGCAGGGAATTATTTCCCTGCGCCTCCCTTTTCACTCTCCAACCTGCGTGACTGATTCACAGTTGTGAGCATGATCGCAGCCACAGTATTATCAGCGGTTGCCATCATTCAGTGCTTATCATTATAAGCATAATACAATAAGAGTAGCATACTATAAATAAGGTTTCAATTCTCGGTTTTTGTTTCTGGTTCTGTTTCCGGATTTGTTTCGAAAATCGAAACTTGCCAAAATATATCCCGGATAATACTAACGTATCTGACGAATGAAGCTTCTTATCGTTGATGATGCCCCGTATGTGCTAAAAGCACTCAGTGATTCGCTGGGAGCACACGGGCATGAGGTGTACGGGGCAGGTAATGGAGAGGAGGCCCTGGAAAAATACAACGAGATAAATCCCGATATTGTACTCATGGACGTATTAATGCCAAAACTTGACGGGGTCAGCGCCACGAGAAACCTTATAGAGCGTGACCCGGAAGCAAAGATCATCGTGGTAACGGCAGTGGGAAAGCACGGGCTTGAAAAGGAATGCATAAAGGCCGGGGCAAGTGGTTTTATTATGAAGCCCTTCAAGACAAAAGACCTGCTCAAGATCATTAATTCACTCGGTGAACATGAAAGGAATTGAATCAGTAAGGGCATACCAGGAAGACATAATCGAATCCATACCGAGCACGATCATCGTCCTCGACGGTGGATTGAAGATATTGTATGCGAACAGGAATTATTATGTTAAATCGGGAAAAAAGGAGAGGGACGTAATCGGGGAGCGGCTTGACAGGGTTTTCTCACAAATGCTGATTGAAAAAACACGTATTGATGAAAAGATCAGGCAGGTATTTGAGACCAGTGTCCCATTTAACGGCGGGCAGTTACGATATCCGGGCGGATTATTCTTTTTTTATAAGATACATCCATTGAAAGAAGCCGACATGAGCATAAGGAAAGTGGTGCTGTTGATGGAGGACATTACTGAACTTACCCGTCTTGAAGAAGAGCTTCGTGATTCTTATGTCAAGCTTGAAAATGCCTATGCTGAGCTAAAAGAAGAAGATGAGGCAAAATCAGATTTCATTTCTACAGCCTCGCATGAACTCCGGACCCCTCTTACGGTGATAAACAGTTATCTGGAGATGTTCGAGGAAGGACTGCTGGGTGAACTCAGCGGCAACCAGGATGAGAAGATTGCAATAATACGCACCCAGACAGACCATATGATAAAACTGGTGGAGGACATGCTGGATACATTGAGACTTGAATCGAGGAAATTCAAGATCCAGAGGGTGTCGTTGAAACTGGATGAAATAGCAAGAAGCGCCGTAGATGAGGTGAGCAGGCTTGCCGACCTGAAAGAGCACACGATGTCTTTGAAGATCAATGGTGACCTCCCGAGAATATGGGGGGACAGGCAGCGCATCAAGCAGGTGTTCGGTAATCTTCTCACAAATGCCATAAAATACACGCCAAATGCAGGAAAAATAAATGTGGAATTAAAAAATGAGAACGGGCATTTGCTTGTTTCTATTGCTGATACCGGCATCGGCATTAAAGAAGAAGAACAGGAAAAAATCTTTGAAAAATTCTACACGGTCAGCGGTAAATCACTGACAAGCGAATCAGAGAGAATGGGACATGGATTAACGATAGCCAGGGGGAACGTGGAGGCTCACGCACGCAGCATATGGGACAAGAGCAGCCTGAACAGGGGATCCACTTTTTATTTCACACTGCCAAAAGGTGAGTGAAATGTTCTATTTCAAAAAAATCCCAAAGATCGTCCTCTCTACGGAAAGGATAACGAATTTCAATGGGCCAGGGCTAAGAAGAGGAGAAAGCTACCTGATCAAGGAACCAAAACCCGAGCGCAGTTTTCAGATTTTCACGAACATGGTGAAAGGCATATGTATGGAATGCCCGCAGAAAGAAGCTTTCCCATGTGAGAGCATAGGTTGCAATGAATGTACTTTTTCCTGTCCCTGTAAACGCTGTGGGCATGCAAGAGCGCAGGGGCTTTGCTTCACGAGAGATCCGCCGGAAGGGTTAAGGGAGAGATACCTTCTCCAGACAACCCCTATTTTCTGGATCAGCAAACATGGAACCGGAAGCGTATACCCTGCCAGCCTGGAGATAATGGTAGGAATGATCAATGAATTCATAAGAATGAGCAAGAACCCGATAATATTGCTCGATGGACTCGAATTCCTCTGTATCATGAACGGCTTTATTCCGGTTATTAAGTTCTTGCATGATATCAGGGACAGGGTTATTTTGAACGGGGCAATCCTTATCCTGCCGCTTGATCCGGCGGCACTCGATAAAAAGGAACTTGCGCTGATCGAAAGAAATATGAAGGCTGTGGAATGTTCATCATAGATTTCCTGGAATATACGATTGCCCCTGTACAGTTTTATACGCATTCGACATGTCAATGTAAAATATTGCCTGACTTAAGCAATGCTGCCCTGTTTTTATACAAAAACTTTAATAATTGTTATGTTCATCAGCATTATATCTGTAAAATAAATCCGATATATTGGGGGACTTCTGAAAATATGTCCTGTACAAAAGAAAATATAATAACTATTAATTGATCAATCACGGTGTAAAATATGGGGGTAAATAGGTTGGAAGGAATTTTAAACAATCTGACAATTCCGAAATTAGCCGATAATCCAAAATTCAAATCAGCGATACCGGTGGAAAATATCGTCAGGAACCACCTGGAGATTATCATACTCTCTCTCCTTCTTGAAAAACCCATGTGCGGATATGACCTGATAAAAGAAATTATTGCAAGGTACAATGTCATGGTCAGCCAGGGAACAGTTTATCCGCTGCTGTATTCCCTGAAAGGGGAAGGTATCATTCGCATGGAGTCCATGAAAGGCGATATGAAAACAAAAAAGTACGCCATAACTGAGAGTATAAAATATGATGTGGAGAAAAAGATTGCTGGATTTATCAAAACTGAAGAATATATCCTGGATTCGATCAAGAACTGGTGAAATCTACG
>CABMIA010000140.1 GCA_902386085.1 uncultured archaeon | reverse complement strand
GCAGGCTAAGTTAAAAGAGTTAGATAAAAATTGTGTCTGTGCGAAATGTCCTACATATGTTGAAACGGGATTATGTTTCGGGTTATCGACTGGTTTTAGATGGAAATGTCCTCCATATGTTGGAGCAGGAGAAAAGAAACTTACATTTTGTGCAATCGGAAAAAGTACAATTATTAAACAATATAAAGGTTGCCTCTGCCCAGGCTGTCCTGTCCAGAAAGCGATGGCTCTCAGATGGGATCGCTATTGCCTCAATGGTTCAGGCGTTGAGCAGTCCGGGATGAAATAATTTCAGGGCTCTACGGAGGAATTTTTTTGTTTACAGCTCTTAGGCGTATTATTGCCTTCAGTATTTGATTTTAGCTCTTTTCATTTGACTATTTATAGGCATAATATCATTATCCGCCTTTATAAAAATGAATAACATAGCGTGTAAAATATCATTTTCACAAATATATGTGCCTAAAAGAGAGCTAAGGTTGTTTACTAAAAACCAGAATAGTCAATACGCTAATTTTAAAGGGGCAATATGACAAAAGAGGCACTGAAAACATTTGAACAAAATATGGAAGCAATGAGCAAAATGTCTCCAGTGCAGATGCAGACTTGAAAAGGCCCCTTCGGTAAATGCTTGATGTCATCAAAAGATTTAAGAAGTATGCTTAAATTTTTTCCAGTCCACCCAATAGATTTGCTCTTGAATTCCGAAAACATTTATAGTGGTAGGCATGCCCAGACCCGGACTTGAACCGGGGACATCTGCGTCTTCAGCGCAGCGCTCTCCCAGGCTGAGCTATCTGGGCACACAGGGTGCTAATTGCCGACATCGTATATCTATCCTTCGTCGGCAGCGACCCGCCTGGATTAGGGCACAAATATGATTGAGGATAGAAAAACTTTTCGGATGGATCCAACTTTGACCTGAATTGGCAAAATAAGCCAGATTTTTAGGATATCGAGTGTTGACCAAGGTCTCCAATTTTGCAGTCAGGCTTTAAAAAATGCGCATCTACATATAGATTTTAATCTGAATTATCTTCATGAATCCGCAAGATTTAAATACATTATGATTATAATGATATACACAGCGAGAAAAGGTCACCGTAATTTATATATTTCGGTTTCACCTGTTTTAGGAGATGAAAAATGGCGAAAATAATGCATGTACAGACGGTTCTCATGGTTGATGACCTCGAGGCCTTGAAGATAAAGACGGGTGAGAGCAGCACCAAGGACGCGCTCGCTAAAGCTGTTCATCATTTCCTTGAATGCGAATACACGCAGGTAGAGGATATGTGGGCAAAAAAACTTGAAAAAGTAGTCAAGCGAAAAAGAGAGGTAATTTAATAAGGAGGAGACTATATGGAAATATTTAGAAAAAATGAGGAAGCAGTGTCGCCCGTCATAGGCGTTATACTTATGGTGGCGATAACTGTTATACTGGCGGCAGTGATTGCCGCGTTCGTATTCGGATTAGGCGGGACGCAGACTGCAGCGCCGACAGCAAGCATAACTGCGGCGAATAACCCAGATACACCAAATGTAATTGATATGAAGATACAGCAGAAAGGCGGAGATACCCTGAAAGCTGGAGACTGGAAGTTGTCCATTGTTCCTGTTGGAACATCACCGGTATTTGTGACTTCAGCTGCGACCAACGGGAATTTTTCAGTTGGAAGCCAGATCATAGCTAACGTTACAACAGTAAATGGCACGGCGGTTACAGTAACAAGCTCGTTGGTATCCGACTCCACCGCTGGCTCCGGCCCCAATATGGTATCAGGCGGCAAGTATGATGTCAAGCTTATTCACGTTCCGTCCAACGCCATGTTGCTTGACACGGTTGTTGAAGTCAGGTAAATTAAATCCCATGCCCTCTTTTTTCTTTTCTGAGGGCATTTTCATTTTAATTTCAATTGAATATAATGTTTAAGAAAAATGAAGAAGCAGTATCGCCAATCATCGGAGTCCTCCTGATGGTAGCTATTGCTGTGATTCTGGCTTCCATGGTTTTAATGTTGGTATTCGGAATGGGAAAACCGGACCAGAAGGGACCTACCTCGGCTATAAAAGTAGCGAGTATTCCTGAAACCATTGGGATCGCTGATCTCAAGATAACGCACTCGGGAGGAGACAGGCTCGTAGCTACGGACTGGCAGTTATCCATCGTTCCTGTCGGGCAGCCGCCTGCGTATATTGCTTCAGGCCCGGGCAGCGATTTTGTGGTTGGAGACCAGATAATAACAAGGAATACGACCACAAATATTAACGATGTTGTTGTAACAAATTCCTCTGTGTACCATACAACCCCAGGCTCGGGGAACGATCTGGTAATAGGCCAGAAGTACGATGTTAAAATGATCGTTTATCCATTCAAAACAATGGTGCTGGATACGGTTGTTGAAGTGAGGTAAAACCTCTCTTTTCTCAGAAGGCTTTTTGATTTTTTAGCCGCAAAGTTTTAAGTAGTTTTAAGAAGAATTTCGTCTGTATATGGCAATAGGACTTGGCGATATTTACGAAAAATTAAAAGAACTTGTTACTATTACGGAAAAAGTAAGAGAAAATACCGATGAGATGAGAAATATAAAAGCAGAACTTACCGATATAAAAATTGATATCCGTGATATAAAAAAAGATATTGTTTCTTTGAAAACAGAGCAAGCTGAAATGAAAAATGATATTCATGCAATGAGAGATGCTGCATTTGAGACGCGTTCAGATGTTAAAGCGGTTCTAATTCAATTAAAGACAGAAGAGCGAATAGGCTCTCTGGAATCAATTGTTAGAGAACATATCGCTGCCTGCGAGAAAGCAAAGGCATGAAAATAAGTGAATCTAACCTGCATTAGTTTTTCCCAAGTTGATCTTGCAATCAAAATACGACCACAAATATTGACGATGTTGTTGTAACAAATTCCTCTGTGTTTTGGAGTAGTTTTAAGAAGAATTTCATCTGTATATGGCAATAGGACTCGGCGATATTTACGAAAAATTAAAAGAACTTGTAACTATCACGGATAAGGTCAGGCAAAATACTGAGAGAATTGTAAAGTTAGAAGAAGAAATGCATGGACTGAAAGAAGATTTCAGAGCATTCCGTGAAGAATCTCGCCTGAGCGATTCAGAGATGAGAGGAGATATCAAAGCAATACTTAACTGGCTTGATATGAAAGAAGAAGTTTCTGCCCTTAAAGTTCCAGTTGGCTGAACATATAGCAGCCTGTGAAAAGGCGAGGACTTGAAGTTCAAATCACTAAAACCTGCTTTATGAAAACGTGGATGCATATCGGCACGGCAAAGTTTTATGTAGAGTTCCGAGTATTTTAGAGTTATGGCAACCCTGGCTGATGTTCTGAAGGCAATAAAGGATTTGATTACAGTTACTGAAAAGGTTAGAGATAACACAGATAGGATTGTGAAGTTAGAAGAAGAAATACAGGGTCTCAAAGTAGAAATGGGTGGCCTAAGAGGGGAATTCAGAGCTTTTCGGGAAGAGTCTCGCCTGAGCAATGCTGAATTAAGAGGAGACATCAAGGTAATTTTGAGCCAGCTTAAAACCGGGGAAAGGATAGACGCCTTGGAATCAATTGTAAGGGAACATATCGCTGCCTGCGAGAAAGCAAAGGCTTGAAAGCCTAACCTACATTTTCAACTTCTTCGAACTTATATTCAACTGGCTGATACCCTGCTATCAACAAACGCAAAGTGACATTGGTGCTGTTAATAAAATGATTGTTTTGATTTGTAAACTCGTAACTGCTTCCCTGTTTTTCAAGAGTGAAAGAATTTTCTTCAAGAACCTGGCCGTCGCTTACAACCTGGGCTTTTATCGATAAAGAAGTATCGATCAGCTGATTGTGGATTTCAACTTTCAGTAATCTGAGCTCATATTTCATCACTCCTCCGGAACTCCAGTTAGTCAGTGTCTGCATTCGCGGTATTACATAGAGGGCATCGGATGGCAGTTGCTTTATTGCTGGTACTGATGGCGTGGGTTGTGGAGTTGCTGCCATGGATTCTACAATAATAGTGCCAATCAAACTATTATTTTCTTCAAAGTAAAAGCTGTAAGTTCCAGGTCTTTTGAATACATAACGATATTGTTTTTGATATGTTAAAAACTGGGCATCAAAAACTCCTTCTTTGCTGACAAGGGTAACGGCATCTACTTCTTCATTTTCCCATACAATTTCATCGCCTGGATTTATTGTTTGATTATCCGGAATAAAACCTCTTCTATTATTCAATCCCACCAGTTCGCTAATACCTGTTGGAGTGGCTTCAGGAACAGCCGTTATGACTGGCGTGGCTGTTGTTGTTGCTGTTACAGCAGGCACAGGAGTTGGTGTACCCACAGGTTTCTCCGTACATCCAGATAAGAGAACGGCCAGCCCTATAACGGTTATAAGAATAATAGATTTAAATTGTCCCATATGAATCGGCAGGTCTAACCACCTATATTACGATAAAGGTGTCGATATTATCCTCAGGGATGAAAAAAACAGGGTTTTCCAAACAATGCATCTCTATCTAACGATTTCAATAAGCCGAATTATATAACTATTCTCAAAAATGATAGCCGGCGAAACGATTATAGTCTACCAGTCCATGTAATTTAATTGCGAGGTTGGCAGCAATATTTCACATCCCCTCCATCCTTTCTTAGACTTGCCAACCTCAACTAATATCTTACAGCACATAAACCTATCCATATTGAACGGACCAGGGACTTCCCAATCCGGTATATCTTTATAAAAACTTCTCACCAATAACTCCTTAATGTGGACTGACGCATTGATTTCAGCTTTCGGATACCTTATATCAATTATCCCGGCTACTATCATAGGTATAGTCTTGATGGAACTGTTAATGGAGATGGGATGGGTGCAGAAGCTGGGTTTTGTTACCGCGCCTTTCATGCGCTTCGGCCACCTGCGTGAAGAAGTAGGTGTCGGTTTCCTGGTATCCTTCGGTTCCCCGACTGCCGGGAATTCCATGGTGGCGGAACTCAATAAAAAAGGATTGATGAACAACAGGGAAACACTCATTGCCTCTCTAGTGACCTCATTTCCGGCTACATTCATCTTTGTCAGGGATCTGACTCCTGTGCTTGTGATACTGCTCGGGACAACAGGGCTCATTTATCTTGGTATCATCATAGGGGTTGGACTTCTCAGGACGGCGATAACACTTGCCTTTGGCCGCTTTTTATTACCTCCTAAGAAAGTTGAAATTATAGAGCAGGAACTTAAAAGGAAAAAATTCGCAGACGCGCTGCAAAGTGCGCTCCGGTCATCACGGGCGCCTCTCCAGGGCATTATCCCGACGATGGTCTTCGCGGCAATAATCGTGTTCCAGCTTATTGACATAGGTTTTTTCGATATGGTATCGGCATACCTCAAAGACCTGCCTGTCCTGAGATCCCTTCCGCCTCCTGCCCTGCCTGTCGTTGCAGCCTGGTTTGCAAGCAATATAGGAGCATATACGATAGCAGGTAAGCTCCTGGCCGACGGCATGATGACATCCAAGGAGATCGTGATAACATTGCTTATCGGTCGGGTGCTTTCAAGCCTTGTGCGCCTGAGGTTTACCATTCCGTACTATACCGGGATATTCTCTCCTGAACTGGGGACGCAGATCATGCTGCTTGCAACGCTGATGCAGGAGGGGCTCACGGCGGTCGTGATAGTGATGCTTGCGGTGTTGTGGTGAGAAACAGGCATATTTTGCCTAAAGATTTAAATCGTATCACTGCATAGATAAACAACGTTAATATGCCAAAAACGGAAAAACATCTCTATTCTGAAACCGCAGAGGTGCAGGACGTTTACACCAATAAGATAGGGCGGCTATCTCCCTCAGTAAAGCTTGTTTTTAAGGTACTTGAGTACAAGGGACTCCTTACCCAGAAAGAACTCGTAGCTGAAAGCTACCTCCCCCCGCGCACGGTGCGGTATGCCCTTAACAGGTTAAAAAAAGAAGGCATACTTGAGGAGCGGCTCTATTACAAGGATGCGCGGCAGAGCCTGTACGGGGTGAAAAGCCCTGCAATGCAGGACGAATTGATATCCAACTTCGCCTGCGGCGTGGTATAGTTTATATTGTCTGAGATTAATTTTGGGCGCATGGGCAGAACCAATACACGGGAAATAGTTCATCTTGTTGCCTCTTTAATAGTGCTTACCATTGCGTTCACCTATCCAAGCCTGAGTCCTGAAGAGATGGCGATCGTGGCTGTTGGGGTAGGTACTGGTTTCCTCTTGCACGAACTTGCCCACAAATTCACAGCCCAGAGGTATGGGTATGCAGCAGATTATGAGGCAAGTCCCCTGGGGCTTCTGATGGCGCTGGGCATGTCGGTTCTCACAAACGGTGGATTTGTGTTCGCAGCGCCGGGTGCGGTTATGATCCGAGGAAAAATGGTTTACAGCCCGTATGAAGATTACTTCGACTCGCAAAAAACTGCGAAAGAATTTGCATACATCTCAGTTTCGGGGGCGCTTGTAAACCTGACCCTTGCAATATTGTTTTATTCGGGGTCGCTATTTACGGCTGACATTCTCGTGTATAAAATATTGAGAACCGGGGCTTTTATCAATGTGTTCCTTGCGGGTTTCAATATGATCCCGTTCGGTCCTCTTGACGGCGCAAAAGTATGGCATTACAATCGCACCATGTGGGCAGCGGTATTTATCCCAGCGATAATCCTGTTTGTTCTAATGAGATAAACCTAGTCTTCTTCATATTCCCATGCAAAATGCATTTGCTCCTCATGATAATCCAATACCATCAGAGTCGCTATATTCAGTCTTGATTATCATCATCATTAGTATATGGTAGAAAAAGTATTTATTTCTACATGCAAAAGATGATGTGCATTAAGGTGATGGCATGTCTAATGATAACCTGGTTAAAAATAAAACAAATCCAAAGTGTGTTCCTACAGGGATACCCGGGTTTGACGAATTATGTGGAGGGGGCTTGCCCAGAAATCGTACATATCTCGTATCAGGAACATCAGGTGCGGGTAAAACTATTTTTGGGCTTCAATATATTTATAACGGTATTACAAAGTACGAAGAAAATGGTATTTTTATCGCGATGGAGGAGCGTCCTGAACAAATCCGGGAAAATGTGAAACAGTTCAGGTGGGATCTCAAAGGTCTGGAGGAAGAGGGCAAACTTGCAATAGTTGATGCCTGTTCTACTAAAATTGGTCTTCCTTTATACGAAAAGTATATTGACGACAGACCTTTTGATATGCGCTCGATGGTTGACCAGATCATGGCGATACAGGATAATATCGATGCAAAAAGAGCAGTAGTGGATGGAACTACATCTATTGGTTTTCATTTTCAGGATCCTTCAAAGATAAGGATTGAACTTCTTAAATTAAGTACTACCCTTGAAATTATTGGATTGACTTCATTAATGACATGCGAAATCATCGATGATGTTATGGCAAGCAGGTTTGGTGTCGAAGCATTCGTTACTGAGGGAACCATATTGATGTCTTATAAACGAAGGGATGCAGTAAGAGTACGAAGTACAGAGATATTAAAGATGAGAGGCACTAATCACAGCCAGAGAATTCATCCATATGAAATAACTACAAAAGGCATTGTGGTACATCCAAATGAAGAAGTGTATTCAGCTTAAAATTTTTAAAATATTCACACTTTCCTCACAATTCGGTTTATATGCGGGTGAATCATACGTATCGTGGCGCTTAAAAGAGTGACTGCATGCCAGAACAACTGCCAAACCCGGTCTTTGGAGCCTGTCCGAAAAAGCCAATAATTGCATGCTGTAAAGTTACAACAAGTTTATAATATTTAAGAAACGGTATATATCGATGGGCATAAAATGGAACGCATCAATGCAAAGCATGTTTTAAAGTTACTGGCGATCATAATCACAGTATTCCTGATAGGATATTTTCTTGAGGTGACGATAGATGAATTTAATGTCTCCCGATCGGTGGAAAATATTATTGAAATTATATCCGAGCTTTTCTCTGTGTTTGTGGCTTTTTCGATCTTTTCATTAACATGGGATGCCTACAGCAAAAGCAGGGACAACCACTCACTTCTCCTGGGTTCTAATTTTTTGATATTTGGCATTTTAATACTTTTTCATGTGCTTTCTTATCCATTCATGCCTGATTTCGTTACAGCCAACTCCATGCACAAAGCAACATATTTTATGACCGAGTCAAGGCTCGCTTTTGCATTACTGTTTCTCGCAAGTGTATATGTATATAAAGACACTCTCCCCAAATTAATCAATAAATATGTCCTGATTATATCAACAATTGCTTTATCCACCATTTCCTTTTGCTTAACGATTTTTTATCACGACTTGGAATTCTTTGGTTTTATGCCCGAGAACATCGCATCAACCGCAACAAAATTTTTTTTTGCCATGATTACATGCATGGTTTTGTATGCAGGCTATCTGTATGCCAGAAGAGCAAAGGAAACAGGGCAGAATAATCTGGTTTCTTTGGCGTGCGGATCAATAATAATTGCCATCAGTAATCTTGTCTACTTTTCTTATGAGTTTTCAGGACATCTCCTTATAATCACAGGCTTTTACTTCATTTATCTTGGCCTTTATAAATCGTCCGTGGAACTGCCCTATGAAAGGCTGGCTGAAGCAGAAGAGAAGCTACGCATGGCAACGGAGGATAAGTACCGTAACCTGTTCGATAATGCAAATGATGCAATCATAACAACTGATTCTGAAGATACTATTACTTCATGGAATCGCAGCGCTGAGAAAATTTTTGGATGGGAAGCGCAGGAGGTCATAGGAAGAAAGCTTTCGCCCTTAATAGTTCCTGATGACCTTAGGGAAAAAAGAGAGCAGTTTGTGCGCAGTGCTTTGACAGGAACGGGAATTACCAGGATTGAGACTGAACGGCTGCACAAGGATGGAAGCAGGATAGATGTAAGCCTGACCATTTCTCCCATGATTGATAGTAACAGGAAAATAACAGGCCTGTCTGTAATACTTAGAGATATAAGAGAGCGCAAGCAGATAGAGAAAGAGAAGGACAATCTCCTCAAAGCCATTAACAACAGCAACGATGGAATCATAATTGCAGATGAAAGAGACCGGTACATATATTTGAATGAGGCATATGAAAAGATTTATGGCTATTCTGAAGAGGAACTTATCGGGGAGACGTGGCAGAAACTCGCGTCTCCTGAGTCGATATCCGCAACCGAATTGGAATTAGACCGCACTATTCACAATAAAAATGTTGCTATGCTCGGTGGAGAGTTCCCTGTTGTGAGGAAAGACGGCATAACCATTCCGATAGAGGCTAGAGCCACTGGTCTTTGGGACGAGAAAGGCAGCTACCAGGGACATATATGCATCATAAGAGATATAACTGATCGCAAGCAGGCTGAGGAGCAGATCATGCATTCCCTCAAGGAAAAAGAGGTACTTCTGCGGGAGATCCATCACCGTGTCAAGAACAATATGCAGATTGTTTCCAGTTTGCTATGGCTTCAGTCTAAATATATTACGGAAAAAAAGTATCGTGAAATGTTTAAGGATAGCCAGAACAGGATAATGTCAATGTCCCTGATTCATGAGAAGCTTTATAGATCCAAAGACATGTCAAAAATTGACATCAATGAATACATAACGGCTTTGGCAAATAACCTGTTTGAATCTTATGGGGTCAAAGGTGCAATTGCACTGAATATAAATGTTGAGAATATTTTGCTCGGAATCGATTCTGCAATTCCATGCGGGTTAATAATCAACGAATTGATTTCTAATTCTTTAAAATACGGGTTCCCAAACGGGAGGAAAGGCGAAATTATGGTCTCCCTTCGCCTGAGCGATGGAGATAAGGCTGAACTTGCAGTGGGGGATAACGGCGTCGGTATCCCCGATGATGTTGATTTTAGAAAAACAAAATCGCTGGGTTTGCGTCTCATTACAATGCTGGCAGAAGATCAACTTCAGGGTGAGGTCAATTTAGACCGGAGCAAAGGGACTGAGTTTAAGATTAAATTTAAGGGATGGAAATAATGGCACAGGCACGAATAGTGGTTGTCGAGGATGAACGAATCGTTGCCGAACATATCCGGGAAATCCTGGAAAATCTTGGATATTCAATTGTCGCAGTAGCGTCTTCTGGGGAGAAGGCTATTAAAGAAGCGGAAGAGAAACATCCGGATTTAGTGCTTATGGATATTGTACTGAAAGGTGAAATGGATGGAATAGAAGCTGCGAAGCAAATACGTATGCATTATGATATTCCGGTTGTGTATCTTACGGCTTATTCGGACGAAAAAATACTGGAGCGGGCTAAAATAACAGATCCGTTTGGCTATATCATTAAACCTTTCAATGAAAGAGAGTTGCAGATCAATATTGAGATAGCCCTCTACAAGCATAAGACAGAGAGGGAATTGAAGGAGAGCAACCAGTGGCTCGATGCAATGATTAAAAGCCTGGGCGAGGCTGTTATTGCCACAGATAAAATAGGAATCATAAAAATTATGAATCCATTTGCAGAGGCACTAACTGGCTGGAAGCGGGAAGACGCTTTAGGGAAACCTCTTACAACAGTCTTCAATGTTATTAGCGAGGAAACTGATAAGCAGACAGAAAACCCTGTAACAAAGGCAATCCGGGAGGACATTTTCTACGGTCTTGCAGACAACACTGTATTGATGACGAAAGAAGGTATGAAAATACCTGTTGACATTATCGGTTCAACTATCAAGGATGACAAAGACAACATCAATGGCATTGTACTGGTTTTCTATGATATTATTGAGCGAAAAAAGTTGCCTAGCCTAAAACCACCCTCATGATTTCCATCGATGATTATGAATTATACCTTTTATCAGGCAGGCTGGAAAATATATATCATTAGTATAAAGGAAAAACGATGAGCGACTATACACTGGGCATTAAAGAACTGGATGATGCGATCGGGGGTATAAGAAACGGCTCGAATATCATGCTCATCGGTCCGCCCATGAGCGGAAAGGAAGCCATCCTGTATCACATAATGTACCATGGTGCTGCGAAAAATGAGAATGCCGTAATAACGGTAACCACCCGTGAATCAGCAACTCAAATGTTGGACTGGTTTAAAGAAAATGAATTAGTGCTTCCGCTGTCAAGAATCGGGATTGTGGATTGCGTCACAAAATCGCTTGGAGGCGCTGTAATTGAGAATGAACTCATTAAAATCGCTGGCAGTCCCATGGATTTGACCGGAATGGGAGTTAAGATCAGCCAGTTTTTTGAGGATTTCTTAGTGAAAAAGAATATCCGGAAAATTCAGCTTCATATTAATTCGCTGTCCACAATATTAATGTACTCAAATATTTCGACTGTCTTCAGGTTTATGCATGTTTTTACAGGACGTATGAAAACATCAGGGGCTCTTGGAATATATGTAATAGAGAGCGGTATGCATGATGAGCGGGCAATAGCGACATTAAAACAACTGTTTGACGGTATTATAGAAGTTAAATCTGAAAATGATAAGAATTTTATAAGAGTTGTCGGCCTGTCATCAAAACCTACTCCATGGCTTGAATATGAGATTGAAGGAGCAAACCTGAAGATAATTTAAAATAGCCAGCAGATTTGGGGTGGAGACTTTCGTGACTGAAGGAACCATTCTAATGTATTATAGGCCGACAGATGCCGCAAGGACGCGCAGTATCGAAATATTCAAGTTGAGAGGCTCAACCACAGCCAGCGCATTCATCCATGTGAGATAACCTCAAGCGGCATAATTGTACACCCAAGCGAAGAAGTCTATTCGGCTTAAAGATGTTTAGCATCTCATATCTCGCAACACTGAAAATCATGTTTCCTCGACATCGAAACTACCAGTATTTTAATTACTTGTTCCAAGATACATGCCCTGGAATCCACTTGATGATGTTACCGAGACTTTTAGTGCAATATAAGAACCTGAAGGCGCAGTTCCGCCTATGCCACTCATATTGCCAGATGCCAATGCAAAATATGGCCGTTTCAGTTGATCATCCCATTTTGTCTCACCGCCCAGATGAACCGAACAGTTTCCTACTCCACCGTAACGCTTTTTGCAAGATTCCTTGGCTGATCTATCGGGCAATTACGCGCTTTTGCGATGTAGTACGAGATCAGTTGTACCACCACAGTTGACAGCATGGGTGAAAACATCTCCTCAGTTGCAGGAACACGTATTACTGCGTCCACATATTTCTCTATTTCGTTATCTTTCTCATCAGCTATTGCAAGTACATAAGCGTCCCTCGCCTTCACTTCCTTGACATTGTTAACCATTTTATCGTAGGTCGCCCCTTTTGTCGCGATTGCGATGACCGGCACATCCTTTGTAATCAGGGCAAGCGGCCCATGCTTAAGTTCCCCGGCAGGATAGCCCTCTGCATGGATGTAAGAAATTTCTTTGAGCTTCAAAGCACCCTCCAGGGCGATGGGATAATTAAAAGTGCGTCCGATGAAGAAGAAATCATTTGATGATGCGAATTTCTGTGCATAATTTTTTATTAACTCTTTATTATTGAGGATGCGGGTCATCTGGGCAGGTATCTGCTTCAGGGATGCGAGCATCCGTTTCATACGGTCCGAATTGATTTTCCCCTGGACTTTTCCGAAATAAAGAGAGAGAAGATATAGCACGCAGAGCTGTGATATAAAAGTCTTTGTCGCAGCAACTCCTATTTCAGGCCCGGATCTTGTATATACAACGCTATCGACTTCTCTCGTTATTGTGCTTCCCATCACGTTAGTAATGGCAAGGGTCATGCAGCCTGAACTTTTAGCTTCACGCAGGGCTGCAAGTGTATCCGCCGTCTCCCCGGACTGTGATATTACAATGACGAGGGATCCCGGGGAAGAATGTGCATACCTGAACTCTGATGCGATCTCAACATCGATATGTGTGTATGTGGACTGCTCGAACAGGTATTTCCCGAGCAAACCCGCATTAAAGGACGTTCCGCATGCTATCATGTTTATCCTGGACATATTTTTTATCTCATCTTCCGTCAAATTCAGGCCGTCCAGTTTTATAATACCTTCCAGTTCCGATATCCTGCCTGCCAGGGTCTCATGAAATGCCCTGGGCTGTTCATGGATTTCCTTGAGCATGAAATGTTCATAGCCTGATTTTTCAGCATCCCTGATATCCAGGTCGATTAAATGTATTGTCTTCTGGACAGCGTTTTTATGGGTATCAAAAATTGATACATGATCCTGCGCAATGGAAGCGACTTCCAGATCATCCAGAAAGATCACCTTTCGTGTGTAATTCAAAATAGCCGGTATATCCGAAGCCACGAAATTTTCACCTTCACCTATTCCTATTACAAGGGGACTGTCCTTTCTTGCGGCAACCAGTTCAGAGCCGCATATAACAGCTACGGCATAAGACCCTTTGATATCTTTGAGGGCTGTCATTACCGCATCGGTCAGGTTGTTGTCATAATAGTGGTTTATGAGATGCGCCAAGACTTCCGTGTCAGTTTCCGAAATAAAGACATATCCCGATTTTGTCAGCCAGTCCCTCAATTGCTGGTAGTTTTCAATAATTCCGTTATGTACAACCGCGATACGTCCGGAAGTGTGTGGATGGGCATTTACCTTATTAGGTCTCCCCTGGGTAGCCCATCGCGTGTGTCCTATGCCTATGGTGCCAGATATCGCAGGGAGAATTTTTTCAAGATCAACGATCCTGCCTTTATCTTTATGGACTTCAACAGCATTGCCATTAAAAACTGCAATCCCGGCTGAATCGTAACCCCGGTATTCCAACCTTTTCAATGAGTCTATAAGTATCGGGACTGTCTGCCTTATACCATTATAAGCAACGATTCCGCACATATCAGACCACGATAGATCCGGGAGGAATATCCTTATGTACGACAGCCCCGGAATCTATGTTGCAGCTATTTGCTATCATCCTCCCGGCTTTGATCAGTACGCGGTTGGCAAACGTGCTGTCATCCCCTATAACAGTTCCAAGAAGTTCTGCATGGTGCAGTATTCCTTTCATTTCAATCATCAGATCACGGCCCACCTCTGTTGAGAACTGGGGACCTATGATATCATTAGCCCCGATAATGG
>CABMIA010000139.1 GCA_902386085.1 uncultured archaeon | reverse complement strand
TTAATTTTGGTAAAAAACCAGATTTCAAAAGAGCAATCTTCTCGAATGAAAGAAAGGAAATATCAGAAATAGAAACCTCAAATCCGCGCGTATCCGCGTAATCAGCGGCATCCGCGTTCCATTCGTCTGGATGAATACTGTTTTCTAAACCCTGACAACCATGCCGATGCTGACTTCAGCGCAGTATTTTGATTGATATTCCAAACCGCATCCAAGATTCAGAGCGCCTATTTATGCATTTTTCATAAGTTTAGCGGAAGACTATAATTAAGCCGCGCTACCCTTGCGCCAGCCGCAAATACTGCGGAGGAATCACTTCGGACAGAACAATACTTTCCGTGGCTGAAAGCATATTCACACCATTTTTTTGGGCTTCTTCTGCGTTTATTAAAATCAATACCGGATCATCGGTATGAATTCCTGCCACTTCCAGCGCTTTCTCTACTGAGGTACTTAGATGGACGTATCTTTGCTTCATCGGCCTTATCCCTTTCTCAAGCAGAATATCAACTTCCTCACGGCTTGCGCCATAATAAAGTTCAGGAAGCGTATTTTCAGGATAATCAAGATCGACATTCACCGAATGTCCGTACCTGGCCCTTATTTTCCTGCCCTGGATTTCATATCTCCCTTTCTCATCAGACTCGATGATCGAAAAAAGCTTTTCCTTATTTGCCCATTTGTATCGCGTCTTCATGGCATCGCATAACACATCGACGTCAACCCATCCGTGCTGGTTCATGGCAAGACCGAGGTCGTCCGGGAAATGCCGGAGAGCCCCTGAGACAAAACGTCCCAGCCTTTCCGTCTGGTCATCATCCAGCATCAGGCTACCTGTCTCACCGCACTGGCATGCATCTCCCCTGAAATATCCATGGTTCGGGCATTTTTTAATCATTTCTCTTGCTTATATGGATTGTCAAGTTATAAAATTTACCAACGCCGGAACCAGAATCAAAATTATTACGTTGCATTGATCATTTTCATCATATTCCTGACCCCCAGGGCCACGCCTTCCACCTCTATCCCTCCTTTTCCTTTCGCACCATCGCCGACAATGTACAGGTTGCGGACAGACGTCATGTTCCCGATATCGCTTCCGGATGCTGCCCTGTTCACGGGCCAGCCGCTGGAATAGGATTGGATCAACAGCACCTCATATTTCTTACCAGGGAAAATCTTTTTAAGATCAAGAAGCCCGATATCTATCTCTCCTTTCAAATCATCCGTAAGGACGGTCTGATGGGACATGACAAGGTGTTTGCCTGGAGGCGCAAGCCCGGGATCTATGTTTGTCACTTCATTGGCGCCATTTATCCTTTCTGCGAAAGGCGTGAAAAGAACACCGCGGTGTCCCAAAAGCGGTTCATCAGATGCAAGACATATTTTGATGCCTTTTGAAGGCACGATCTTTTTTATTTTCCCGAGATACTCCAAATCTTTGCATCCATACATCCTGCATGTCTCAGTATGCCCAATGTCGCTGATAACAATGCCTGCAGGAATCGTTTCGCCGTTAACGCTGATTCCGGTCGCCATGCCTTTATCCACGATTATTTTATCGACGAAGGTGCGGGTGTGTATCTTTCCGCCATTTGATTTTATGACCTCTGCAAGCGCTCCTGCCACGGCGCCGCATCCGCCCACAGGAACCCCTGAACCTTTATATAGATACATATTGTCGATTATTTCCAGCATCTCCCTGGCAGGGACATCACATGCCTTCAGGCTCAATGACCAGCCGCAGAAAGAATCAGCAAGCCTGAGCAGGAATTCGTCATCAAAATATTTCAATATCCAGTCTTCGAATGAGATATCATTTTTCGGCTTGAATTTCAGCGAGAGAAAAAGTATAATTCCGAGTTTCATGCGCTTTGTAAGCGAGAGTTCTTTTCTGAAGTCATGGAACTCAATATCCTCCCCGGTCTCCATCCTGATCACTGCCATCGGGTTTGAATTAACAATAGTAACATCTGCTCCCACATCGCGCAGCATCATGGCAAGAGGTCCTCTTGAGCCGTGCGGGATCATGTGAAGCGCGCCGGTTGTCAGTTTGAAACCTTTATATTCAAGATTGGCAAACCTTCCGCCGATGAAAGGAAGGCGCTCGAAAATCTCAACCTCGTATCCGGTTTTTGATAGCTTCGCCCCGGCAAGCAGACCTCCAAGACCGCCACCGATGATGACGGCTTTCATTCATCCCCCGAAATTGCACAGACCGGGCAATACTTGATGCATGTGCCGCACCCGATACATTTTTCATCCATAATAGCGCGGACGAATACTGTTATCGCTTCGTAAGGACAATAAGCGGCGCACTGCCCGCAGCCGACGCATTGTTGTCCGACTTTCATTGCGTCCCAGCCGCCCCTATCTTCTCAGCCAGTTTTGCCAGCACCTCTTTACGCATACCTTCAACGAACTTTATGCTGCCCACCACAAGATGCCCGCCGCCGCTAACCCCTGCGCCCTTGATCTCGTTCCTCAGATCTTTCACCATCTGGGGAATGTTCATTTTTACTCCTCTTGAGCGTAGCACTGCAAAATCAGGTCCGAACCCGATGGTGACCACGGGCTGCCCGTCGAATTTTGCACACAGGCGGTCGTGAATCTCCCCGCTTGTCTTGCCGGGGGGAGGAAAAGTGAACTTATGGGCGAAATTTTCGACATCGATAACATTCAGCACCGCCCCGTTCGGGAGCTTCTGCCCCTTAACGTTCGGCATCGAGGCCTCAAGCTGCTCTGCTATGGCTTCATTTGCCTGCTCGCTTAATAGTTTGACTATCTGCTGGTGCCTGATATTGGAGCCAAGATTAAGTATATCGTTCATGATCCCGCGCCCATCGCTGAACCTCTGCCAGAAAGCCTCATAATCGATCGCAAGAGCCATATTCTTTAGTTCTTCAGGATTGTACCTGTCCGCAATTAAGGATTTATAAAGTCCTGCTTCGGGCGCTGCTGACCGGTCTCCCACAGCAGAGACTGCCGGGAGATGTTTTATCTCTTCAGTGACATCAGGGTTGATCATGCGGGCAATCTCGGTGCCTATCATACCCGTAGTTATGCCGAAGTCCCCGCCTGCGTACGCCGGATTCACATGCTCAAGCACCATCGGGTCTATTGTCCCGTCAGGATGGTGGTGGTCGATGACCAGTAGATCCACGCCATAGATCTTTGCCTGCTTCATCGAAGGCATATCCTCTTCTGTTGCCCCATTATCCATCAATACCACGAGCGGCATTTTCTGGCCGAAGCGATCCTGGTCTTCAAGCGCAAATGTCAGGTCTTTTGTCACGTCCTCAAGCTCGTAGAACGGCGCTTTTGAAGGGGAACGCCTGTAGAAATGACGGTCTGCATCAGAGCCGCCGACTTCGCGGATAAGCGGCATGAGTGCCCGCTCTATGGCAATAGCCGAGGTGATCCCGTCTGCATCTGCATGATGCCTTATGACTATCGGGCGGGACATGAAAACCGCTTTCCTGATAAGTTTTGCAGCGTTCTTCATCCTGGGCTTGAGCCGCTCCAAAACCTCACTCTTCACCAGGAACTGGATTTCATGCGGTTCTGCGCGTTTATCTATTGCTGATTCTATTTTTTCTTTGATGCCTGTAGCATCTCCTCCCCATAACTGTTTGATGGAGCGTATCTCGACCTGCATTGCGCCGTTGCGCATCGAGGGCTCGCCTATCACTCTTACGATGGTCTCGGGTTTTATTTCGGGATAAGCGCGCTCTCCCGCCTTTTCGAACGCGGCGCACTGCACGGTCCCGTCTTCGTCCGAAATTGTGAAAATGGTCGGGCCGCCTGTCTGTTTTATCTGTATCACTTCGCCTGAGAGATGGATGAGCTTGCCGAGATACTTTGGTAGTTCGGTTGTCTTCCTGCGCGGAAGCTGTTTTTCAACTTCGATTACCTGGTATTCCTTCAGGCTTCGCGGAAGCAGTTCGATGTTGCCGTTTGAGGCTATGTTTTTCACTTCAACAAATATCTTGTCCCCGATTTCGGGCGAGAAATTAATATTGCTTGAATGGATAAGACCCCGAAGCTGCGGGTTCAGGTCAACGAACACTCCGAAGTTTGCATGACC
Source organism: uncultured archaeon (assembly GCA_902386085.1). Classification (GTDB taxonomy): domain Archaea; phylum Halobacteriota; class Methanosarcinia; order Methanosarcinales; family Methanoperedenaceae; genus Methanoperedens. The sequence continues at coordinate 4,436 of CABMIA010000139.1, read as the reverse complement.
CTGCACTTTCCCTTCGTATATCTTTCCCGCCTCAAGCTCGCGGGTGTCGCATTCGGCTCCCAGTACGTGGACTGGGGGTTTCCTGGCGCAGTTCTCGCAGAGTTCCCCGCTGCCCACAACATTTTTACCGCATACTATGCAAGTAGAGAACTTCCCTCTTCCAGCGCAGGTTTTGCAGGGCTCGGTAACAGACATCTTGCCTGTACCATTGCATTTGGGGCATTTCATCTCGCCTCCTATCAATTTGCCCAGGTCTTTTTCAGACAGTTTGTCAAGGCTTATGGCTTTTGGCTTGCCGGAGCCTTTGCATTCCGGGCATTCCTTTTCGCTGAGTACGGTTAGGCCCGTGCCTTTGCAGTCTTTGCATTCGATTGTCATAGAGTCAGGTGATAGATGCGGTGCTGGCTAAAATAGGTTACGCGGTACATCTTGCGCATAATTAAATCTTTATGGTCATTTCTGCTTTCTTTTTCAGGCAACTATTTTAAATAATAACATTATACTAAGTATGGCAGCAGGCAGGACATGTAAAAAAAAGAGGGGCAAGAGCCCTTAAAAACATGCATAACCTGTCGCTGTGGAGGAAACAAATGAGTAAAGTCGTACTAATGGATTTTTTTGCGGAATGGTGCGGTCCGTGCAAGATGCAGGACCCGATCATAGAAGAGCTGAAAAAGAAATTCGGGGATAAGATCGAGTTCAAGAAGCTGGATGTAGATCAAAATAATGAACTTGCATCCAAATATACTATTCATGCCGTACCTACGCTGATTCTCGAAAAGGACGGAACGCTGTTCAAGCGTTATGTGGGCGTGACCCGCGCAAACGTGCTGGAAGCGGATATAAACGCTGCCCTGAAATAATGGGGTTTCTTGAAACCTTTATTTGATCTTGGCGTCCTGCCTATCAGGCACCGCACGAATAGAGGATTCAAACCCCATGTATCCCTGGTTTTCAATGCCGGGCGAAGATTAACGTTCGCAATCGATACCACCAATTCCCGTTCTATCCAGCCCGATGCCTACCTGATAACCCATGCCCACTCCGACCATTATGGAAAGTCTGCGATGCTCTCCGAAAGAGCGGTATGCTCGGAAGAGACTGCAAAGGCCCTTGAAATCCTTTATGGGAAGGAATACGCAGGCAGGACTTTTAAACTCGGTGAAACTATCGATATCTGCGGCGTTCCGGTAAAGACATACCCTGCGCACCATACTATCGGCTCAACAGCTTTTCACTGGCAAAATGACGTCGGGACAAGGATTCTTGTAACAGGCGATGTCAAAGATGCAAAAGACCTCCCGGAATGCGACTGCCTTGTCACCGAGGCAAACTATGGCGACCCCGGGGACCCCAACTGCCATTTCAAGGACGATATAAAAACGTTCAAAGAAGTGGTAAAAACTTCGGAAGATGTTGCTTTTGGCGCCTATGCGTTCGGGAAAGCGCAGAGGGCAGTACGATTGCTCCGGGATTCAGGTTACTCGGGAGAGATAGGGATGGATCCTGTATCGCTGGCACTTACTACCGGGTTAATGGAGGATGCCGGGCCGCTTGCCGGCCTGGACAGCAATTGTGGAATGAAAATAACCACACCCTCGCAAATACCAGGACTTTCTGCTGCAAAGAAATTCATCCTGACAGGCAGGCGCGATTACAAGATCCCAACGATCAACATCAGCGACCATATGGATGTGAACGGCCTTGTCAGCATGGTCGGGCAATGCGCACCCGAAGCTGTCATCGTGTATCACCCGGGCGGCCACCGGCCGTTTAAACTGGCAGCGCACCTGAAAAAAATGGGAATGTATGCGCGGGCTCTTGAAGAAATAAGTACCTGCATAGAAATATGATATTATATGCATGTAGCAAATTCAGACAAGCCTTGTCTGCTGGAATTTCGCCTTCAGGCCATCAAGGTTGATCAAATCATTTATTATATCTGTAAGGATCTCATTTCCCGGTTTCAACATGCTGTTTTCATTTTCATCTATCTCATATGCCGGGTCATCAGGTGGTATCTTTATCCGCGTCACCGCATTCCTGTGCTCTTTGAGGCGCAAGTCTTTTGATTCCTTCACGATTTTAGTTTTTTGAGATTCGACCCCCAGCAGATCAAGTTCGTACTTGAAACATGGCCTGTGGAAAAGCGATGTCAGGAGGAAAACAGCAAGTTCAAACCTTTCAGGAGCATCAATGCCTTTCAGGTGCTCTTTTATTATGCTGTAAACGTCGCGCTTAACGCCTGCCCTGAAAGTATATACTTTTGAGGGGGGTATATCGATCTCCTCAAGATATCCGGTGTCATGGAGCGCACGGAGATATCCTGTAAGGATCAGTCTGTGAAAGTCGTAGCCGCCTTTCTTTAGCTCCCGCGCTATGCTGCTTATGGACATCTGCTTTTGCGCCAGTATTTCCGTGAGGATAGTGTAAAATTGATCTGACATCTATTTTAGATTTGGTAACAGACCTGATAAGCCTTTTGTCTGATGTTAACTTTATTTGAAGGCTCATCCTATAATCCATGGAAATTCTATGGATATAATCTATTCAAAGCCGCTTGATTGTTATATCGAAATAACATATAACACGAAATTGAGCTCAATCAGGTTTATCAGGAACCGGGAAGGTTTAGGCGAGAAGAAAACATTACAGGCCAGCTTTGAACTGGAACAATATTTCAAGGGAGAAAGGACCGGATTTTCATGTGATTTCGATATATCCACGCTTTCGGCTTTCACGAGGAAGGTGCTCTATGAGACAGGCAGGATCGAATACGGAAAAACAATTACTTATGCAGAGCTTGCAAACAGGATAGGGAGCAGGGCTGTCCGCGCAGTCGGGCAGGCGCTTGCAAAAAATCCCATCCCGATTATCATCCCCTGCCACAGGGTAGTAGCAAAAAACGGGATCGGAGGATATTCTGCGGGACTTGATATGAAAAACCGGCTGCTGGAGCTTGAGACTAAAACCCGATATGCCAATAACCTTTAATAGGTCAGAGATGAATGTTGAGCCGGGCCCCGATGGGGTAGCGGATATCCTTTGAGATTGCGGATCTTAAGACCTGGGTTCAAGTCCCAGTCGGGGCGCTCATATTTTTATTAAACGCCCTGGATTATATTAGAAAGGCAGGTTATCAGGGGCTTTCTTTGCTTCCCAGGAGGATTGGGATTTCAAACCTTTCATTGTATCCCCGGAAACTAAACAAGTAAAGTCTTCTTGATTATATCTGAATTTCAGTGTTTCCCCATTCCATTCAATTATATCGAGAATATCCCAGGACAAGGATGATCTTACATGGGCTTTGCCGCTCCATCCCGCATACTCACCCTCCATTTTGCTGAAGTACAATATTTTGAAAGGTAATGTCCTGCCGGATGTTATATTCCAGAGACCATATAGTCTGACCTTCTGAGCATTCCATCTGCTTGTAAGACTGCTTTCAGCAAGAGAACCGTCTACCAGGTTGCCATCCGCTGCTCTCGCTTCATATTCTCTCTTACCGGCTCCGGTATTTGACTCATGAGAAAATTTAAGCATCTTCCCGTCCCATGAAATCTGCTCCAGGCGCACCCATTTGAGCAAGTCATGATAAAAGATCATCCCGATAAATCTTAGCTGCTGCGGGTCCTGTGGATCGTCTTGCAAACGATCCAGGTAAAGCGTGAATCTGGAATTATCATTCAAAATACCCTCCCAGATAGCTCCGGCAGTTTTTGTTTGAAACTCGAACTTGTCCCCTTTAGGGGATATCCTTCCAAAATTCTCGACCGCGTTTTTGAGCCAGCCATCCGCAATTATATACTGAATTGCAAGAGCACCTTCGGTGATATGGCGGGGAAATGTATTTTTCTTTGTATCGTCGAGGTTGGCCGTACGATCAACTGTGAAAAGACCAAATTTCGCATCGTTACTGTATGCTGCCTGCAACTCCCAGTTATCAAGTAACGACCAGTGAATATACCCCCTTACATCTGCACCATCTTTCATTGCCCGGCGCAGTTGTTCAAGATGAGACGTGATGAAAGGAGCCCTGATCCTGTCTTTACGCTGTGGAATTCCATTTTCAGTGATAAGAAGAGGCAAATGATAGCTTTTCAAGTTCCTGGTAAGGATAGAGTATAACCCTTCAGGGTATATTTCCCATCCAAAGTCATTCAAAAGGTTATGTTTCTCTGACTTTCCATTCAGATCGTTATCGAAAGCGCCACCTGAGAAACCGGCAACCTGTGCCAAACCTATCTGATAATAAACATAGACCGAGCGGTAGTAATTGACACCGATAAAATCTATCTGGGGTTTCCATGGTTCTGCAGAAGGTATTCCAAAGAAATCTTTTGCATTCTCGTATTCCCTCTTAGCTTCACGCTTTTCAATCGCTTTATCTATCTTGCCATTGATTATTGAGTCCAGGAATTGATAGTTAATGAAAT
>CABMIA010000138.1 GCA_902386085.1 uncultured archaeon | reverse complement strand
TTACAAAATCCGCCTCATCCACGCCTTCTACCTGGATGTTCGTTTTCGAGTAGTCCTGCGCTCCGGAACCTGAAATCGCGACACTTGGCACCGCTGCCGGCACCGGCATTCCCACAGCTTCTTTTGTGGCTATCATTCCCCTATCCATCGCACCGCCAAAAATATTTCCCATGTACTGGGGTGCTGAACTTTCCTGGCTGGTTTTAAGGAAATCCCGGATTTCCTGGGCTGAAGAGAACTTTTTTATTCCCTGCGTTGTTTCGAATTCTGATATTTTTATGGCCGGGCCTTTCTGGCTCGTATTATTTATGCCTGGAACGTTATTTCCGGCCTTGTTAATGCATCCGCTTAAAATCACTCCGCTGATAACCAATATACACATCAGAAAGATTGTCTTTTTCATATTCGATCACTTACCTGCATTTGATATTTCATAGTTTGTACTATATATAAATAAACTTATCTTTAACTTCAATTTGAGTTGAAGTTATATGCAGTTATGCAAAAATCTGGTTATCGAGGAATACCGAATATCCGCTATTTAGCGAACCTTCCACCAGTGAGGTATCGATATTTTGAAAATGATTACAAGCATCCCGAAGCTTGCGCCGAAAAAAAAGAATTTTGAGATAATCCTTTAGTATTAATTTTATTGAAATGTTATCCGCTCTACCAGAATTTCCACCAGGGTTTCCCGCCCATACCCACAGGGCCGCTTTTCAGGTATTTTTCAGGCTCTGATTCAAAGGCTTTCTTGCATCCGGGAGCGCAGAAATAATAGGTCTTGCCTTTATATTCGGTCTTGTACTGTGCTGTATTCTCATCAACCTGCATTCCACAAATAGGGTCTATCTGCATAATTTTCATCCTCTTTTTGTTTCATGCATTGAAGATATATGTACTTTACGAGTGATGTAAAATTAAAGAAACTAAAGTATATTTTCCAGACAGGTAAAACCTAAAATTCGGACAGGACTCTCACGAGCGGATGCAGTGTCTTTTCCCTATCCCTCACAAGAACAACTTCTTCCTTTTTCAAGGATACCTTTTTCTTATTTTTCCTGGAATCCTCTACCCTGGTTATTATTTCTCTTGCCTTTGTGGAATAATACTCCTCTTCGCACTCCCCGCATTTTACGAACGGCTGGGATCCTTTATGGACAAAGACATGGAAATAAAAATTTTTCGCATCACTGTTCCCACACACTTCACATGGAATAAATTCCTGAATCACTTCATGAATTTTCATGATAAATAGTTAAGTAAGTTAAAGTATTTATAATTTATTATTTTGTTAATATAAATAATTATTATGATAATTATAACATTGATGATCCAAAAAAATAATGTTTAATAGCCGCAGTGCAGTGATAAAATTTATTTGTACTCCGTAGCATAATATTTTAGCATCGGGCACCAATATAACCATCAATCCTTTTCATGCCAACAGATAAAATCATTATCAAAGGGGCTCGCGTCCACAACCTCAAGAACATAGACCTTGAGCTTCCGAGGAACAAGCTGATAGTGATAACAGGACTTTCAGGTTCGGGAAAATCTTCGCTTGCATTCGATACGCTCTATGCGGAAGGCCAGCGGCGGTATGTCGAATCGTTATCGGCATACGCCCGCCAGTTCCTGGGACAGATGGACAAGCCTGACGTGGAGTATATCGAGGGTCTCTCGCCCGCAATCTCCATCGAACAGAAATCCACGAGCAAGAACCCACGTTCGACTGTCGGAACAGTCACAGAGATATATGATTACCTGCGCCTTCTTTACGCGCGCACAGGCAAACAGCACTGCCCAAACTGCGGAAGCGAGATCACTCCTCAGACAGTAGAGCAGATCGTACAGAATCTCATGACGCTTGGGGAAGGCGCGAAGATACACATACTTGCGCCTCTCGCAAGGCAGCGTAAGGGCGAATACAGGCAGATGTTCGAAGACCTGCGGGGCTCAGGGTTTAGCCGCGTACGCGTGGACGGCAAAATGTACGATCTGTCTGAGGATATCGCTCTTTCCAAGCAGCAGAAGCATGATATCGATGTAGTTGTGGACCGCCTCGCAATAAAAGCCGGCGTGGAAGAGCGGCTTGCAGATTCCGTGGCGACAGCGCTCAAACAGGGAAACGGCATCGTCGTGGTAGAAGTGCTTGACGGCAAAGAACTTCTTTTCAGCGAGCATGCCGCATGTACAAAATGCGGGATAAGCTTTGAGCCGCTTGAAGCCAATATGTTGTCCTTCAACAGCCCGAGAGGCGCATGTCCTGCCTGCCAGGGTCTCGGCAGCACTATGGAATTCGACCCCGACCTTATAATCCCGGATAAGAGCAAATCCCTTGGCGAAGGGGCGATCGAACCCTGGGGATATGAACACGGCTATTACTACCAGATGCTTGAATCTGTTGCCAGGCACTACGGTTTCTCACTCGATACGCCGTTTTCCGAATTAAAACCTGAGCATGTCCAGGTACTGCTGCACGGAAGCATCGAACAGATACGTTTCAGGTACGTGCCGCGTGAACGCGAAGGGCTCTGGGAGCACTGGAGCAGTTTTGAAGGGGTGATACCTCATCTTGCCAGGAAACACCGTGAAACCCAATCAGAAGAAGCGCGTGAGAAGATCGAACAGTATATGAGTATCAAGCCGTGTACCGTATGCAAAGGAGAGCGGCTCAAACCTTCAAGCCTCGCTGTCACGGTCGGTGGCAAATCCATTATTGCAGCAACACGTTTCTCCGTAAGAAAATCCTTAGAGTTCCTTAATGGCCTTACGTTTTCTGAAAAGGAAGCGATCATATCAAAGCCCATTATGAAAGAACTCAGGGCGCGCCTGGGATTCCTGATAGATGTGGGTCTTGACTATCTCACCCTTGACAGGGCCGCGGGCACGCTTTCAGGAGGAGAGAGCCAGAGGATCCGGCTTGCCACGCAGATCGGCTCAAGCCTCGTGGGCGTCCTTTATATACTGGATGAGCCCAGTATCGGCCTCCACCAGCGCGATAACGCCAGGCTGATACACATGCTGACACAGCTTCGGGATTTAGGCAATACCGTAATTGTGGTAGAACATGATGAAGAGATGATACGAAGTGCGGATTTTATCGTGGATATGGGACCAGGCGCAGGAGTGCACGGCGGCGAGGTCGTGGTGACAGGGACGCTTGACGATGTTGTCAGATGCAATTGCCTGACCGGCGATTACCTGAGCCATAAAAAAGTGATAGCCATCCCTGCAAAGAGAAGAAAGCCGAAAGGCAAAATAACGATCGTGGGGGCGGGTGAGAATAACCTGAAACAGATAGATGTCAACATACCCCTTGGTGTGATGACAGCGGTAACCGGTGTTTCAGGCTCAGGGAAGAGCACGCTTGTTAACGATATTCTTTACCGTGCGCTGGCGCAGAGGTTTTACTATGCAAAAGAAAAACCAGGAAAACACAGGGGCATAATAGGATTGGAGAATATCGACAAGGTCATCATAATCGACCAGTCCCCCATCGGCAGGACGCCGCGTTCGAACCCTGCGACGTACACAAGCGTTTTCACACCCATACGAGACCTTTTTGCAAGGCTTCCGTCGTCAAAAGCGCGAGGCTATCTGCCTGGGCGGTTCAGTTTCAATGTCAAGGGAGGGCGATGCGAGGCATGCCACGGGGACGGCATCATCACGATCGAGATGCATTTCCTTCCCGATGTCTATGTCCCTTGCGAGGTGTGCCACGGGAAACGCTTCAACAGCGAGACGCTTGAAATAACTTACAAAGGCAAGAATATCGCCCAGGTGCTGGACATGACGGTTGAGGAGGCTCTTGCGTTCTTTGAGAACATCCCGCGGATCAAGCGCCAGCTCCAGACGCTCTTTGATGTTGGCCTGGGATATATCGGGCTCGGCCAGCCGGCCACTACCCTATCCGGAGGAGAGGCGCAGCGCATCAAGCTTTCCACTGAACTCAGCAAAAGGAGCACGGGAAGGACGCTGTATATCCTTGATGAGCCCACCACAGGGCTTCATTTTGCCGATATCCAGAAACTGCTTGATATGCTATCGCTGCTCGTGGATGCAGGGAACAGTGTTGTTGTGATAGAGCACAATCTCGATGTGATAAAAGTAGCTGACCATATAATAGACCTGGGTCCTGAGGGAGGGGATAATGGCGGGCGGATTGTCGCGGAGGGAACGCCGGAAAAAGTTGCGAGGATAGAGGGATCTTACACGGGGTATTATCTGAACAAGGTGCTGGACGGATATAAAAAAGAATAAGGTGCTTAAAAGTAATCGCACATTTATTCGACAGTCACGCTTTTTGCCAGGTTTCTGGGCTTATCGATGGGACAGCCCAGGGCATTAGCAGTGTAATACGCGAGAAGCTGTAATACGACAGCGGTAAGGACAGGATACATTAATTCATCTATTAAAGGCACCTTTATAACTGCATCGACGTATCTGTCTATCTCCGTATCATCCATGCTTGCTATGGCTAAAATCTTGGCACCGCGCGCTTTTACTTCCCTGATATTACTAAGCATCTTATCGTAAGTGGGTGAATGTGTTGCCAGTGCAACCACAGGTGTATTATCTGAGATAAGTGCCAGGGGGCCATGCTTGAGTTCGCCAGCTGCATAACCCTCAGCATGTATGTAGGAGATCTCTTTCATTTTGAGCGCTCCCTCCATGGCAATGGGGTAATTCAGGGACCGCCCCAAAAAGAAATAATCTTTAGTATCTGAAAATGACTCAGCCTGTTTCTGGATCAACTCCTTACAGTTAAGGATCTGCGCCACCATGCCGGGTAACCGCTTTAAAGACAGAAGCAGACGTTTGGACCTTTCGGCATCTATTCTTTTTCTTAATTTTGCAAAATGGATCGCCAGCAGATACAGCGCTATAAGCTGGGTAGTGAAAGTCTTGGTTGCGGCAACACCGATTTCAGGGCCGGCTCTCGTAAAGATAACATTTTGGACTTCCCGGGAAAGTGTGGTGCCTACCACATTTGTGATGGCAAGAGTCCGACAACCGTAAGTCTTTGCCTCTTTAATCGCCGCCATAGTATCCGCAGTCTCACCCGACTGCGATATCGCTACAACCAGCGTAGACTCGCATAGTACGGGATTGGCGTACCTGAACTCTGAACTTATATCAACATCCGTATGAATCCCTGCAAGCGACTCAAAAAGATATTTTCCAACTAGCCCTGCATTATATGATGTACCGCAGGCAGTGATAACAATCCGCTCAAGTTTTTGGATTTCATCACTGGAAAGTTTAACAACATCGAGCACGACATCCCCGGTTAGTTCGTTAATCCTTCCTGTCATGGTATCATGAATAGATGCGACTTGTTCACATATCTCTTTTAACATGAAATGAGGATACCCGGATTTTTCAGCGGCTTCTATATTCCATTCGATTGGCTCTGAGTGCTTCTTGATAAGGTTCCCATCAAAATCAAAAAACTTTATATCACCTTTGGACAAGGACACGATCTCAAAATCCTGCATATAGACAACATCATGCGTATATTTCAATAATGCAGTGACATCCGAAGCAACTAAGTTCTCTTCTTTTCCCACACCGGCAATAAGCGGACTATCTTTTTTTACTGCCACGATCTGATTTGAATCCCCGCTTAAAAACGCGGCTGCATAAGAGCCTTTAACCATTTTTAGTCCCTTAATAACCGCAGAAACGAGTTCTCCATTGTAGAACCTGTGAATCAAATGTGCCAGCACCTCAGTATCGGTTTCTGAAACAAAATCATACCCTTCGATT
>CABMIA010000137.1 GCA_902386085.1 uncultured archaeon | reverse complement strand
TTGTTGCAAGTGACGAGGAGCTTGTCAAGAGAAGGCTTGCAAGGCATCTTGACGCAAAGGAACGTCTTTCCACGCTCATCGAAAAAGAGAAAAAGTTCGGAATAGAGTCAAACCTCTGGGGTATCCAGGGGGCAAAAATCACTGATATCGTTAACCGTGAAGGAGTGGCGGATTATGATGAAGACCAGATTTCAAGGACTATAAAGGATTTTGACAGGATAATTCCCACTAAAGGCATGACACTTGAAGATTGCCTCAAGAAAATGATAGAAATTTCAAATAACGAGAACAATGAAAGCGGTTTTCTTGTAGAGCATACGGGTGAAGGTGAAAAGATAATAAGCGACCTTGTAGTGGGAAAAGGTGCAAATTCTCTTATCGGTGTAACGCTTCTTGAAATATACGTGGGTTTCAGGCAGAACAGGTCTCTTTACCGTGCCTACAAACATGCAAAAGAAGGAAAACTTGAAGTGATCCACTCCTATACCCCCACTCTCCAGGAACTTGAGTTCATGGCAAATCCCTGGATCCCGCCCACTGAAGTTCCGATAATGTCCTCAGCCGATGTTGCAGCATCAGAACGGTTTGATGTGATGGTGTCTGTGGTTGAAGCTGACGGGAAAGTGGAGTCGTCGAGCAAGAAGAGGAAGAAAGAGCTGGAAGGGATTATTTCCGGGATAGTTGGGACTGAAGAATAATACACCCTTCACCTTGAGGATTTTTGATAGTTATTTAGTGAATCCAGACGGTCATTGACTATTTTGCTGGAATATTAACAAAGCACAAGCAAAATATGTGGTGATGCCATACTTCAGTGTATGAAGGTTAATTTCATTCTAGTAAAATTATAATTTGATATCGCAAAGTTTTTATAGATTGGTCGCTTACCCGATTTTGGCGTTCTTAAAAAAGGTGGTAAAATGGCTATAATAAAAACTAATAGGGAAGATACCATTAGAATCGTGGTCATTATAACAATAATTGTTATATCGCTGGCAGGTGGCGCAACTGCAGCAACCACAATCTGGGACGAAGAATCGGGAAGTCCATTACCATTCACATGGACTTATACAAATTTTGATGGGTTCAATATCAGCGGAATCGGTACTGAAACATTGAGTGTTGTTCAGACTGATTTAGGGGCTGCTATAGGAAAGACAAGAACAATAAGGAACAGGGATGACCTGCCGGGCGGAGGATTAATTTATACCACAACAAATCAGCTAATACAATATGAGGTATCCAGGAACAAAGGGTTGCCTGTTACATATGCCCTGAGCAGTGATGGATTTAAAAGTTTAGATGGTGGGAATTATTATTCAAAAGTGAATTGGTTAGGAGTGCCGTATGTAGCCCTGAATGGAAAAGCAAGTAAGCTTGTCAAATCCATCCTCGAACAAAGAAGCAATGAGCAGAAGGTACTTGCAGTAGGCGGAACATGGGATATGGGTGGCGAACACACTGAAACTAAATTCAATCGATGCTGGGGCAATCCTATTGCAGGCATGGTTAACCCTCTATTATAATGGTCAAATGCTGGACGATAAGATAATTGGGAACGGTGATGTTTACACTTATATCGATGGAGGCATTATCTCTGGTGAATCAAATGTTCCAATGTTCGTTACATACGTTGACAACATTTCTGCAACTCCTGGTTTCGTGGTTCTGAAATACACATGGCTGATTTCAAGAAATGTAACCACTATCGGTGCAGGGGATAATTTTGGCGCATTTATGGTAACATCAAGCAGTGATTCAGAACTGCGCCTCGAAAATAGCGAAGACATTACTCTTACGCCAGGTGCGACAGTAAATTTAGTCGGGAATATCTCATTTAAAGTCATTAATGATGCCGCTTCTCTGAAATTTTATCCTGCAATTGTACCTTCGACGCCAGCGCCAGCGGTTACGCCTATCCCAGCGCCCACTCCGATACCAACACCCACCCCTTCAATAGTTGGAGATGTTATCTCTCGATACGCTGGTAGCGATGGCCTCGTGCAGCGCAGCGAGGCTATGCAGGCGGTGATCGAATATTTCAATGGAGGTATAACAAAGCAAGAAGCGATAGAAGTCGTGATGGCTTACTTCGGCGCCCCTGCGCCTACAGTTATAACCACCCCCGCGCCCACACCCACGCCAAATCGTACACTCATTGAGCATATAAATGAGGGTGAATCTCTTATAGAGTCACAAAATTACTCCGGGGCATTATCGGAATTTGATATGGCAATTGCACTGGATCCGAATTCTGTGGACGCATATATAGGTAGAGGTAATGCCAACTTTTACCTGGAAAATTACTCCGGGGCAATATCAGACTTCACAAAAGCTATTGCCCTTAACCCGGATTCTGAAAAAGCATATCTGGAAAGAGGTTATGCTAACTATAAGCTGGAAAATTACTCCGGGGCAATACCTGATTTCAGCAAAGTCATTGCGATTGACCCCGCAAATACGGTTGCATATGACCTGAAAGCATGGTCTTTCTATGATTTAAATAATTATGATGGGGCTATACTTGATAGTACTACAGGAATTAATTATGAGATGTCTTCTTCCGAACCAAGCCTGTTATCTCTTTTCTCACTTTATGCAGTGAGAGCCTTTGCTCACAGGGAATTGGGACAAATGGAATTGGCATCGGAAAATGCTGCCTCGGCCTTAAGATATTGGAATTATGCTAACGCCATAACTCTTTCAGGCAGTGCATCAGGGAGCGTTTCGGCGAAAAATTCAACTTATTATAAGTTCTTTGTTAATTCAAGTCAGCAGGTGACCGTTATACTGGATCCAAACAGTGGAGATCAGGATTTGACAGTCTATGATCCTAATCTAAATTCTGTGGGCAGTAGCAACGCAAGTGGAACTGCTAGGGATAGAGTTACATTTAGGGCCAGTTCATCAGGCTATTATTATGCCAAGGTGTATGGTTATGCAGCAGGAAGTTATACTATTTCAGTGTCAGCTTCAGCCGCAATGCCAACACCCACACCAACGCCGGCGCAGCAGGGAACCAGTTATGCTGACGCCATAACTCTTTCGGGCAGGGCATCAGGGAGCGTTTTGCTGCAGGGGGCTGTATATTATAAGTTTTATGTAAACAACCGTCAGCAATTCACTGTCACTCTGTCACCAGGCAGCGGGGATCAAGATTTGACAGTATACGATTCCAATCAAAATTCTGTAGGCAGCAGTCGTGCCAGTGGCACTACTGTTGATAGGGTCACATTTGCAGCGAGCACATCTGGGTATTATTATGCCAAGGTGTACGG
>CABMIA010000136.1 GCA_902386085.1 uncultured archaeon | reverse complement strand
TCCAAAACACTCATATTGCTCAAAAGCTGTTCGTTACACTTTATATCCTTTGTCCTATATACATCTATAAGTGCCTTAAGATCTGAATCACTTAATTGTGACTGATAAAGGTACTTAAGATGGTTTACTATATCTGAAACAATGTCTTTATCAATCGATTTTTTTCCTTTTGCCATAGCTTTTACGGCTGAGTCTCTAATCATTCTAACATATTCTCTTACAATACCCCCACTCATATTAATGATATATTCCAAAGCTTCAGGTTCAAACAAATCAAGAGAGACTCTTTTTGAAACGATTTGTTTCATAAAAAATCTGCCTTTGGTTTCAGGATTGCCGTCACGGTCATATAATTTTATTAACGGGTGGATAAAAACATCGCATGTATCAATTTTTATTTTAACAAGACTATCGGAACTTTTAAGCGATATAGGGAATGTGTATATTATCTTACAAATAGGCTGGGTCAGTTGAGTTGCATGTTCATAAAAAAGAGTCAGCGCTTTGCTGGGGTCTATTTTTTCAAGGTTGTCGATGATGACAAGCACCTGTTTATCCGTCCTTTCCATCTCAAAGATGGTATCATTGATTATACTGATAAGTTCGGAAACACGCGGTTCTATCTCTTTCCTGACGTCTAGGCGGGTGGTTGTCTCGCTTTTCATCCGCCCCATGATCTCAAGGAAGTAGAACGGCAGGTTGATGCCGATCCCGCCTTCTTTACCTTTTTCTGAAGTCGTCGTTTTTATAATGGAACTGCTCCATTTTTCCGCTCTTTTATTAAGACTCGCTCCAAGACCGATGCCGTCCTGATGCGCTTTTTCCAGGATTTTGGTCAGAATTGAAAACAAAACATCAGTGTAAGTGATATCATTATAATCCAGAAGGTCAAATACGCTGTAATTCACAATAAAAAACCGGTCATTTAATTTTGAAGATAGCCTGTTCAATGCTGTGGTTTTTCCTGAACCTCTGTGCCCTGTAAAAAGAATTTTGACAGGCTCATGCGTTTCTAATCCCAGTTCGAGGCGGACCTGCAATTCCTTAATGTTTTCCTCATTCTTGTCTATCTTAACATAATATTTTACCAGGTCATCGTCAAACAGGGCTTTGTCTGGATTAAATAAATGGTATATTTCTTTTAGATCTCCAGCCATAATTCTAACCTATTCGTTAATAATATTACACATACTTAATAAACACATCTCTAATCGAAATTAGACATTGCTGTTCTTGCTTCCTCGATTATTTTTTTCTCATCAAACGCCAGCACCTTATTATCCTCCATCAAGATTTTCCCATTCGCAATCGTCGTTCTCACATCACAACCGCCTGCTCCGAGCACAAGAGCCGAAACCAGATTTGATGATGTGAATTGCGGTTTTTTCATTTCCACAATAATGATGTCAGCCAGGCAGCCTGGTCTGAGCACACCCGCATCTATCCCAACCGCCCGCGCGCCGTTCACAGTCGCCATCTCAATCACTTTTAATGCGGGCATTGTTCGTGGGTCTTTGAGCTTATGAAGGTACGAGGCCATCCTCATCTCTTTCCACATATCAAGATTTCCTCCTGATGCAGCGCCATCTGTGCCCAGGGCAACGTTAATCCCTTTTTCAAGCATCTTCGGCACGGGTGCAATACCTGCACCGAGGGCCATATTGCTCGATGGACAGTGTACTACGTTGACCTTCCTGTTTTCCAGGATATCAATGTCACCATCAGAAAGCCATACGCAGTGCGCGGCAAGAACATCGGGCCCGAGGAATTCCATGCTCTTGAGAAGATTTATTGAACACATCCCGTATTTTTTCTTCATCCAAAGCAATTCATCCTGTGTTTCGAGAACATGGATATGGATCCTGCTTTTGTCCTTCGCAGCCAGTTGCTTTACTTTTTCCAGGAATTCTTTTGAACACGATGCCGCTGAATGCGGAGCGTACATGGTCGTAATCCTGCCGTTTGCTGCGCCCTTCCATTGTTTTGAAAATCTTTCCCGGCTTCGCAGTTTCGTCTCCGAATCCTCGTTCATCCCTTCGATCATCCCGTATCCAAGCGCAGCCCTCATACCGGTTTCTTCCACGACCTTTGCCACTTCATCCATGTGGATATACATATCTGCAAAAGCTGTAGTACCGGATTTTATCATCTCAAGCACGCCAAGATAAGCGCCAGCCCTTACATCTTCAGGGGTGAGATTCATCTCCGCTGCCTGGATCTTTTTTGTCCATTCGTCATATGCTAAGTCGTCTGCAAACCCGCGAAAAAGGGTCATGGCAAGATGGGTATGGGCATTGATAAGACCCGGCATGACCGCACAGCCTTTTGCATCTATCACTTTATCTGCTTTTTCCAGGCTATCCTTCCCGACAAATGTTATCAATCCTTTATCTACTATTACCACTCCCCTGTCGATCATCATACCGTTCATTGTGATTATGCGGCCGTTTTTTATTAAGAGGTCTGCCATGGAAGATTATAGGGTGGTGGTTGTAAAATAATTTTCTGAGTAGAAACATTTAATTAAGAGATGTCATAAATTATCAATAAGGAGGTTAGTTATGAAACGGTATATTATTTTGAGTTTGGCTATTGCTGTTCTGATAATTACAATTATCCATCCTGTTCTGGCCCGGATGGAAGATCTGCAACAAACAAGCGACCAGAAAAGCATAGGTGACCTGGGAAATGCCGGGGATCAGAAAAATAAAAGTGACGGCCAAAATTCAGGCGACCGGGAAAGTATGGACCGGGAGAATATCAGCTACCGGGAAAATAGGAGTTACCGGGAGGAAATGAATTATGCCCGGGAAAAAGCTTCCAAAATGATGGAAGAGGGAAAAAGTATGAGGCAGGAACGGGAAATGGAGGGCATGGGCTTTTTAAGCTCTGAAGATAACTCCTACGGGGAATACGTAAATTTTGCTATCGACAGGCAGAATAGCTCCATACTTAACTATGCCATAAATGGCACCCCCTTATTCAACATAAGCTGTGATTTCAATTTCAGATCAATTGAGTCAGAGGGTTCACAAACGAGGATCGAAGATACCAGCGGTGAGACAATAATCCGGATCCACGATAACCCGTCAGCAATAATAAATATAATGACTAAGTCGAACGGGTCGGCTTCATCGGTACGACATATCGCATTTGCGCTTGCATCAGGAGTAACAGCCGCAAAAGAGGATTCCCTTATCAGGATCGGATCAGGCGACGTTGTGGGATACGTCGGGGGAGCAAATGCAACTTCCATCTCCACGGGAGGCGGTCAGGTCAAAATCGAAATGCCAGCCAATAGCTATGCGTTTTTCCGTGCAGCCCCGGTAAATTTGAATATGTCCTACAATCTGCAAAAGAAGGTCTCGCAAGAAATTGAGGATAACGGAGTGGGCATGGAGATAGCATTTGGCCGCAACAGGACTGTTAATGCGATCAACTACTCGGAAAGGATGAATCTGAGCATCAGGGAAATGGAGAAAGACAGGATAAGGCTGAGCATAAATTCTTCTGAAACTGCCGGGCGGATCATTATTATGAACCTTGACAACGCTTCTCTTGTCATTGGCCACGGGGAGCGGCTCAGGATCAATTATGACAGCGAGCCTCTGGATTGCGGCGATAACCCGGACATGATTTTCAATGGTACTGACCGGCCTCTTTGCTGGATATCGTCTGTCCAGGATAGTAAAGGACAGATAATGATCTACGTTCCGCACTATTCGCAGCACACTATCGAAATCCTTGTCGAACCGGAGACGACCCCAGCAGAACCTGCAGGAACCGCCCAGGGAGCCAGAACCGTCACGCTTGCAGATGATGGCAAGACCATTACGCTTGAGGTCAATGAAACCTTCCTGCTCAATCTCGGCCAGGAATATGACTGGAACATCTCGATAGACGACCAGACCGTGATCAGCCGCGAAGTGAATGTACTGGTCGTCAGGGGCGCCCAGGGAATTTACAGGGCACACAAGCCCGGACGCGCTACATTGATCGCAGCCGGGGATCCTGCCTGCAGGAAATCCGTACCGCCCTGCGCCGTGCCATCGCGCCAGTTCAGGGTTTACGTAGTCGTTTCAGGCGGGCCCACAGATACGCAAAAGGCACCTGCCTTCGAGGCTGTCTCTGTAATCGGGATGCTAATGACTGCATTGTTACTGGCAAGAAGGTAATATAAAGCCTTCTTCTTTATTTTTTTGGGTTCTCTGATATTCTGCTCATTATAACCGAAACAAATAATACACCGCTTTAACATCTCTACCTGAGGTTTAATCATGGCAATTGAAAAATGCGGCTTCTGTTCAGGAGAAAAATGCACTGCGGCAGATCTAGAACCCTGCGATTTCGAGGGGGAAAATTTCAAGCAGTGCCTGCGCTATCGTCTTTATTATATCAGGCCTCAATCCATGCAACTGCGTTAAGCTTTGACCTGGGAAGCGATCCTCTGTCCCATCGCATAGCAATTAGCCAGATCCATCTCATCCGGCCTGAACCTGACCTCCAGGGACTCTACCGGCTCATTACCAGCGGATTTTAATTTGTCGTTTATCCCTTTCACCCCGCCTCCTGCCCAGCCGTACGATCCAAAGGTAGCCCATATTTTATTCTTTGGTCTCAGACCCGTCAGATACACTAAAAATCCACCCACAGTGGGGAAAAGATCGTTATGCAGGGTTGGCGAACCAATGATAACCGCGCGGGATTCGAGCACTTCTTTCATTATTTCGCTCCATTCATTCCTTCTTAGATGGAAGAGCGATGCTTCTACGCCGGACTCGGATACACCTTTTATGATCTCCTTTGCCATGATCTCGGTGCTCTCCCACATGGTATCATAGATAACCACTGCTTTCTGCGCTGAGATCCCTTTCGCCCAGTTAACATAAGCATCTATTATCTTCTCCGGGTTTTTCCATATTATCCCGTGGGAAGGTCCGATCATTTTTATCTGAATACCAAGTTTTTGAAACTCCTCGATCTTTTTAAGGATAAGTGCCCCGAATTGCATAAAGATGTTGGCGTAATACTTTGCCGCCTCTTCCATCACGACATCACGTTCATATCCGGGAGGGCAGCATGCGTCCTCCTCAAACCTGAATGATGATGCAATGTGCTGCCCGAACAAATCGTTGGAAAGCAGGAGCTTATCTTCTTTTATGTACGTGGACATGCTGTCAGGCCAGTGAAGCATCGCTGCATTGATGAAAAACAGCGTTTTTTTCCCAAGCTCCAGTTCATCGCCGGTTTTTACTGTTCTCAGGTTCCAGTTGCCCCTGTAATATCTTAATAATCCTTCCTTACCCTTTTCCGAAGTGATAACCTGGGCGTTCCTTGCTATTTCCATTATATCCGGAAGTGAACCCGAGTGATCTATCTCAACATGGTTTGAAACCACGTAGTCGATTTTTGAAGGGTCTATAATCTCGCTTATCCTGGCAAGCATCTCTCCGGAAAAAGCTTTTTTCACTGTATCGATAAGCGCGATTTTTTCATCTATGATAAGATATGCGTTGTACGTTCCTCCCCGCGGGGTTGTATAACCGTGGAAATCCCGCAGGTTCCAGTCCACGGCTCCAACCCAGTAAACACCGTCTATTAACTCAACTTTTGACATTTTTTATCTCCCGTTGAATACTTATTTAACTCATGGGATTAAAACTTATTGATTAGAAACAGAAAAGATGTAAAGGAGGTGAGAATATGTGCAGTGTAGGCGATATGTTTGACATCGACATTTCGGGTGATTCCACAATGTGCGAATATATATGTAACGACTGCGGCAAGGAGTTCAAGGGAATAGGAAAGAACCTGCGCTGTCCTGCATGCCATTCGCTGGATGTCAAGGTCAAGTAATCGTTAGTTTTATTTAATTAAGAAGTGTGTAGCTTAAAAATTGGGAAAATACCTATATAGTATCAGCGCCAATTGTTCGTTTGATTACGAATAAAAAGTGGTTACCATGAAACCTGAACGCTGGGGAAACATCGGCTCAAAATTCGCGCATCTAACCAGTGTGCATCCCTGTTACAACGAAAAAGCACACTTCACGACCGCGAGAATCCACTTACCTGTGGCGCCGCGATGCAATATCCAGTGCAATTACTGCATACGGAAACTGGTAAATGCGAACACAGGCCAGGCGTTGCGGGAGTCATACTTAATCCGCAGGAAGCGCTTGTTAGGGTTGATAAATACATAAAAGAGATGCCTCACCTGCGCGTTGTTGGGATAGCAGGACCGGGTGAATCTCTTGCTAACGAAGAGACGTTTGAAACACTTCGCCTCGTCCATGAAAAGTATCCGGAACTTATAAAATGCGTGGCCTCCAATGGCCTTCTGCTTCCTGAAAAAGTCGATCGGCTCGTGGAAGTCGGGGTAACAAGCGTAACTGTCACCATAAACGCAGTCGATCCTGAGGTCGCCGCCAGGATTTATTCTTTTGTGCGCTACCACGATAAAACATACAGGGGCGTTGAAGGTGCAAAGGTACTGATCGAGAACCAGTTCCTCGGTGTGAAAAAAGCAAGCGATGAAGGGCTGAATGTCAAGGTGAACACCGTCCTTATCCCTGAGATCAATTTTGAAGAGATTAAAGAAATAGCCAGAAGATCGAGTGATTGCGGCGCGATATTGATGAATATAATCCCGCTGATACCGCTTAACAGGTTTGAGACAGAAAGAGCACCGGAGTGCGATGAACTCACGATGGCAAGGACGCTCGCAGAGGAATTCCTGCCGCAGTTCAGGCTGTGCAGGCAGTGCCGCGCTGACGCGATAGGGATCCCCGGAATGGAGCCCTGCGGTTCCCCGGTCCAGCAGAAAGGTACCGAGTATTACCATGCGTGAGAAAGGATTTAATAACATGAAAAATCATTACGTAATGAGGTGAGATTATGTGTTTAGTAGACTCCTCCACAAGCATAGATATTGACACCGGAGAACTGGGCACTGAATACAGGTGCAAGGACTGCGATACCAGGTTCAAGGGTCTGGGGAAAAAGATAACCTGCCCGTCATGCCAGTCAAGCAATGTTAAAAGGGTATGACAGCCCGGAAAAAGATATAGTTAGAAATAAACCGGTTCCAATCGGATCATCATTTTTTTTATCCCGCCATTTCTGCATCATTAAACTCTAAAGGGCATGACCAAAACCATCGGAGATGCAAAAAAACTCCCGGATTCCCCTGGCGTTTACATCATGAAAGACAAAGATGACAATGTCATCTATGTTGGAAAAGCAGCCTCCCTGCGCGACAGGGTGAGCCAGTATTTCAGGGAACAGGATTCTCCCAAGACAAGGATGCTTGTCAGGAACCTTGAGGATTTTGAATATATAGCCACAGAGAATGAGGTCGAGGCGCTGGTGCTTGAATCCAATCTCATAAAAGAACACAGGCCCCGCTATAATGTGCGACTCCGGGACGATAAGGCGTATCCTTTCATCAAGATAACGAATGAAGATTTTCCCCGCATCTGCATTGCCCGAAGAAGAGCACCGGACGGGGCGCAGTATTTCGGTCCTTACCCGAGTTCAAAGGCAGTGCGAGAACTGATACGGATGGCATCAAGTTTCGGGATTAGGCGGTGCAAGAAAAACATCCCGTGCCCACCGTGCCTGAACCTCTACATCAAACAATGCGCTGCCCCATGTATAGGTGAGGTGACGAGGGAGGAATATCTTGATATCATAAACAACGTTGCGAACTTCCTCAAAGGAAAGCGTACCCAGCTCATCCATGACCTGAAAAAAGAGATGGAAAGGCTGTCAGAGGCGCAGGATTACGAGGCCGCAGCGCGCATCAGGGACCAGGTAAACGCCCTGCTGGAACTTTCTGAAAAGCAGCGCGTTAGCGCCCCGGGCGTCAAGGAACAGGATATAATCGCATTTGCAGTTTCAGGAACAACGGGCAGCCTCCAGCTCTTCCACATAAGCGAAGGGAAACTCAGGGGCAGGGACACATTTTCACTGAATACAGCAGGGTCAGATGAGACCGAGGTGCTTTCAAGCTTTATCAAACAGTATTACCAGGACGCTGCAC
The DNA here is from genome assembly GCA_902386085.1 of uncultured archaeon. Classification (GTDB taxonomy): domain Archaea; phylum Halobacteriota; class Methanosarcinia; order Methanosarcinales; family Methanoperedenaceae; genus Methanoperedens. The sequence goes on along the minus strand of CABMIA010000136.1, from coordinate 13,700 downwards.
CGCCTGAAGAAATAATCATATCAGTTGAACTCGATGACGGATCCATATTACGCTGGCTCTCTGAAAAGGGTTCAAAACTCAAAACACCGAAGAGCAGCGTGGAGAAAGGTTTGATGAACCTTGCCCAGGAGAACGCAAGAATGCACCTCAACCAGAAAATGCTCGCTGAAGTGAAAGGCAAGAACGAGGCGCTTCCCGGTTTGCAGAAAGCCCTTGATCTCCCCGCCCTGCCCTCAACTATCGAAGCATTCGATATCTCAAACATCGGCGGAACAGATGCGACAGGCTCTCTTGTAGCGTTTGAGAACGGGGAGCCTGACAAGAAGAATTACCGCCGTTTCAGGATCAAAACGATAGAGGGCGCGGATGATTTTGCCATGATGGGCGAAGTGGTCTCGCGGGCTTATGCACGCAGGAAAGAAGAGGGGAAGAGGATGCCGGATCTTGTATTGATCGACGGGGGAAAAGGGCAGTTAAACGCCGCCATCGCTGCGCTTTCGGCACTTGGCCTTGAGCTTCCCACGGCTGCACTTGCAAAGGAGTTCGAATACATTTTCCTTCCAGGGAGGGATGCCCCTGTCATCCTGCCGAAGGATTCACCGGAGCTTCTGCTCTTGCAGAGGATCAGGGACGAAGCGCACAGGTTCGCTGTGGGATATCACAGGAAACTCAGGGGCAGGAGAATTGTGAAGTCGGAGCTTGATGAAATAAAAGGGATAGGGGAAAAGAAAAAAATGGCATTGCTTCGGTATTTCGGATCAGTTGAAGAGTTGAGGAAAGCTCCGGTTTTCGAGATCGGGAAAGTGCCCGGGATAAGGAAGAAAGACGTTCTGGCTGTATGGGAGTTTTTTCATGAAAAGCTTTGAAGCGGAAATCTGGAAATCAGCAATAATTAAGTAGGTAGAAGATTATCATTAAAAAAATGGAACAAAAGCGGACCAAAATCCTGGTTGTGGACGATGAGAAAGGTACGGTCAATGCATTGAGAATATCTCTTGAATCCGATAACTACGATGTAATCGAAGCATTTACGGGCGATGGGGCCATCCGGAAAGCGAAAAGTGAACTTCCGGATTTGATCTTATTAGATCTTATGCTCCCGGATATGACGGGCTATGAGATATGCAACAAACTTAGAAAGGGCAGGTCGACAAGATCGATTCCAATAATTATGCTGACCGGGATGGGCGGGGCAGTTGATAAAATGGCGGGCCTGGAATTAGGTGCAGATGACTACATTACAAAACCGTTTGATTTGAATGAACTGAAAGCAAGGATCAGCACCATTTTGCAACGAAATTGACAAGAAATGTTTCGAAATATTTTTGTTCTTGACATACTTAATGGCAATGCAGTCCATGCTGTGAGAGGTGAGAGGGAAAAGTACAGGCCTCTTCAAAGCAGCAGCGTATGTGATACGTCAAATCCAATTGAAATAATCTCAGTACTTTCGCCGAAGGAGGTTTATATTGCTGACCTTGATCGTTTACAGCATACCGGGGATAATTTTGGGCTTATTAAAAATATATCCGCAAAAACAAGAACGATGGTTGATATTGGCGTTGAGAACATGAATGATCTTGAAAAATGCGCCGGGATTGCAGATATAGCGATACTGGGCACTGAAACCGCATCCCTTGAATTGATCGCGAACGCATCAGGACAATTTCCAGGCAGGATCAATGTTAGCATCGACATTAAAAATGGCAGGGTGCTTACAAAAGATAAAAACCTGATGATCGAACCCCAGGAGCTTGTGAAACAGTTAAATGAGTATGACATTGAAGACATCATAATACTTGAGCTGAATAAAGTCGGCACAAGCGCCGGAATTGATGAGGACTTCTATAAGGAAATAGCCGGGTTATCCGATCACGGCGTTCTTGCCGGGGGAGGAATCAGGGATATGAACGACATTAATGCATTGAAAAAAATAGGATTAGACGGCGCGCTTGTGGCAACTGCGGTGCATAGTGGGAAGATACCTGCTGAACTCTTAAGGTAACGGCTTTCTATCAGCTTCTCTCTATCAAAACTCAGGAATTTCGGGGCTTCATAGCTTTCTCAAAATCATTCAAATCAAATAACATCAGATCCGGCTCCTCTGTTATTCCCATAAAACTCTTCGCGAAAATAGCATAGTATTCCTTCCTGCTGCCATTGTTCCACTGCACAGACTTTGCTTTTTCCTTCAACTCTGCAAAAATTTTTTTTGCATTAACCTCACTTTGCCACTTGCATTCGCAGAAAAGGACTTCTTTTGTGGTATCGTTCAGGGCAATTATGTCGATTTCCTGTTCTTTATGCCACCACGTTCCAGTTTTAGTACCTGGAAAGTTGAAAATCGGGATTCTGAAGTCTCTTATGCTTTTTTTGCAAATATCCTCAAAAATGAGACCCATGTATCTTGAATAATCATCCTCGAATATTTTTAAAACTGTAGCCACGTCCTCCTCGATTTCCTCCTGGTACGGATAGACATATCGCAGCCAGAACCGGAAATAATTATCATTTAACACATAAAGAAAATTTTTAAATTTGGGTGGCTGGGTAACAGGGTACTCTTTTCTCACCAACCCGAGGTTTATCAGGGTCGAGAGATATTTGTTAATGTTGGTTATGTCAACCCTTGATTTTGAGGATATTTCAGCCAGTTTTGTGGCACCGTCAATTATTGCTTTCATTATATTAAAATAAGTGGTTACTTCTCTTAACTCCTCCCTCAGTAATATTTCTGCTTCCACGTAGAGCAGGCTTGACTTGTTGAAAAAGGTATTCTTAATATTCTCGCTGACCGTCAGACCATCATTAAATTCCTTAAGATAGAAAGGCACCCCTCCAACCGCCCCGTAAACCCTGAACAGGTCTTCAACCGAATAGCCGGGAAGAAACTCCTGCAGGCATCCCAATTTCATTGGCTCTATCTTGAGCTGTCCGGTTCTCCTGCCGTACAATGGAGATTTGTAAGCAAGAACCTCATTTTCCATCATTGAAACAGAAGACCCTGAGAGGATCAAGAATACATTCTTATTGCCCAACAATTCATCCCAAAGATACTGGAATTCAGAGAGTATTGGCCTGTGTTTCGATATCCAGAAAGGAAATTCATCTATTATGAATATGAATTTACTCTTTTGATTTATTTTATCAAGGATAGTTTTAAATATTTTTTCCCATTCCCCATTCCTTTCGATATGCATGTCAAATTTTTCCGCAAACTTCTCCCTGAAACGCTCTATCTCTAATTCAATGGGCTGTTCCTTTGCAAGAAAATAGAAATGGTCTTTTCCTGAGGCAAATCTCTTTATCAGTTCTGTTTTTCCTACCCTCCTCCTGCCATAGATTATGAAAAATTCAGGTCTCCCTGAACTATACCTCTCCTCAAGCGCTCTTAATTCATCGTCCCTGTCTATAAATTTAAGTAACACATTACTTAGTATCAAACTACTATATTTAAGGATTTCGGCAGAGAGCAAATCGAATCTAACCGAAACACACTTTCATGTATCCGCAATCCAGGCAAAATTCAACCTTCCACTCTTCAATAATTTCAGGTAGTTTATCTGAAATGATCTTCCAATCAACTATCTCCCCGGACTTAAATCGAAGAAGCCGAAGTGCTTCCTTATCCTGCAGCAGGATTTTCTCATCTGTATATTCGTTACTTGAACACTTATTCTCTTTCAGGTACGAGCACCTGGCGCAAACTTCGTCCGGACCTTCAACTATTTCCACCAGGTCTTTACCGATGACTGAACGAATATTACTGATAAAATCCTCTGAATAGCCTTCTCCTCTGAAAAAATTAAGGCAGATAAGGTGATGACCCCTGAGTTTCGCTTTCATGATCTAAATTCATATCCCTGTCTTGTATCTCAGGATTGCGCCTATCCCGCCAAACGCGGTGAGCAACTGGTTCCCTTCTTCAAAATCGCTGGATATGAAAACCGTGTTCGTGGTCATCTGGTCTGCATTGGTTGAAAGTTCATCCACGATATCCACTGACTCCTGGATACTCAGGCCTGACCCGCACTTCAGGCAATTCCCTGGCTGGTAATCCTCTTCGCCTGCTCTTTTCGTAATGGTTTTCTTTTCCTCAAATCCGCAGTTGCCGCATTTAATGGTAAGGCGGAGCTTCCTGAGCCCGTCTGAAAGAAGGAGGGTATCGACCGACCCCATCTGGAGATTTTTCCTGACCTGCTCTTCCCCGTATGAGGCAAGCCCTGAATCGCTCACCAGTTCTTTCAGGAAGCGCTCCATGTATTTCTTTTCCTTAACGACCTCGACATCCTGCAAAGCATCGCCAAGTTTATCAAAAAGCTCATACAGCCCTGACTCATCGGTGTATGCCACATCGAAAAGCCCTAGAATCTTTTTCTGTATCTCATGGTTCAGGAATTCGCCGCTTTCGAATTCTTATTTCGTTGGCGACGGCCCTCCTATGTAGATACCCTGAAGATCCTTCGGGTCAACGCCCAGGAAAACTTCGCTTGCCGCATCCCCTATACGGGTATAGAACTCATTGATAGCGATAAGGCGCAGTTGCTGGAACCTGTGCGAACTCTGGCCGCCTTTTCGCTGCTTCCCCGGGACAGTAGAGGTAAGATGCGCCATTTCCTCGATATGTTTCCCGCGCAATAAACCAATCGTGGCTTCCCGCCTGTCAAGAACAATAAGACCGTAGCTTTTTTTCTCATGGAGCATATCCTCAAGCGGCGTGAGAAGGAAGGCTGAGTCGCAATGGTACTTGTAAGACGTGATAGGTTCAGGCGGCTCGATAATATATGTCTCCATATCAGTCTTGTTTGCGCCTACGTCCACTGCGCCGCAAAAAATAACCACTCCGTTCTCGGGAGCCTTCGGTATAAGTTTAAGTCTTGAAAGCAGGGATTCAATAGCTCCCGTGACGTTCTGCCTTGTCACTCTTGATTTGATGTTGGATGCCTGGCCGAACTCCTCCCGCAACTGGCTTGCTACTTCATGTACCTGTTTATCGTGCGGGATGTAGAGCGAGATAAGTTCCGTACCTCTGCCTTTTTTATTACGGAGCGCCTCAAGCGTCCTTTTGAATTCGTATTTCTTATGTGCTTCTGATTCGACCATTGGATTAAGCTCCTACAAAAATAGAAGATTTGACATCTTTATATTTGCTGAATATAGATAAATGTTGAGTCGGCGTAATTTGTATATTCCGCCGGGGTGAGGAAATTAAATAGTTTCTATTCCCGCTCCCACGTTCCTCGCCTTTGTAATAAATACATGCCCTTTATCCCCGATAAATTCAAGGGCTATTCTTTTCAGGTCTGCCGCATCTTCACCAAATGCATACACAGTCGGTCCGAACGAGCTCATACCTGCGCCGTATGCTCCTCCGTCCCTCAACACCTGCATCAGCTTTGAGGAAGCCTGTTGAAGTTTCACTTCCCTTTTTTTAAATCCGAGTTCCTGGATCGCATTGATACTTTTGCCGAAGGTCTCAATATCTTCTTCAACAATTGCCGGAAGAAGCTGCATCAGTAGGATATGTGATAATTTTTCAACTTCTTCCAGAGGCACAGGGCATTCTTTCTGGAAGATATCCACCTCTTTTTTCAAAGAAGCGCCTTTTTGCTCCGGTACTGCGACCACGATATTCCAGTCCGGGAAATCCCTTCTCAGTAAAACAGGCGCAGGGGGGAGCCTGCTTGCAGATGATGGGAGGAAATCCTTCTTTTCGGCAAACCTGTGACCGCCATCAAGGATAAAGCCGCCGCTTTCAAACGCAGCCACGCCTATGCCGCTTGTCCCTCCGCGGCCTACTTTTATTGCAATTTCATTTGTACTGAAACCCAGATCGTATATCATGTTCACAGCCGTTCCTGCAGCAAGAGAAGCCTGCGTCCCGGATCCAAGACCGGTGTGGGATGGATAGTCTTTTTCTATGCTGATGCGTATTCCCGCGCCGTCAGGCAGGAGCTTCATGGCGCTGTTTTTCATGCGTTCAATATGTTCGCTAATGCCCGTTATTTCAAGAATATCGGATTTTTCGGCCGTTAAGCTGATAACCGGGCTATCGAGCGTGAGCCCGATACCCCCATCCACCCTGCCTATGGAGGCATTCATGTCGATGAGAGTTATATGGAGGCGGGAACCTGCGGTTATTTTTAGCATGCAATAATTTCTCCAACCTGTCTCAACTTCTTCCGCAATATACTTTTATGTTTAAAAAAAGGTAACTAATAGAGGATGCTCCAGCACAGTATTAAAAACATGTGTCGAAATTTTAATTGCTATCGTTATTATTTCAACAGTATCGTGAACGTGTGCTTGTGCTCCTCTTCATCAGTAAGAATCTCCTCAAACAGCAGCCTTGTTGTAGAATCTTCTTCCCTGTCAGCTACTTTTATGATCTCGGAATATAGCTCAATGGCTTCATCTTCTGCCCTGAGGTCAAGCCCGATCATCTCATCCAGGGAATCACCCACATTTATTGGCGTTGGTTTTGTGGTCGGAACCGCTCCAAGGTAGAAAAGGCGTTCAGCGATCTTCTCAGCATGCTTCATCTCCACGATGGCTATGTCCTCAAAAATATCTTTTATTTCAGGACTTTTCATTCCTATGGCCATCACATGCTGCCACATATACTGTATACTTACCCCGAGTTCTCGTGCTATCGCTTTATTTAACAGTTCCAAAAGTTCATCTGACACTATTTCACCCTGTGTAATATTTGATTTGTTCTGATATAAGGATTATGGGAGGATGGCTCTGTCAAGTTGTCAGTTGTTCGGGAGGGCTGTCAAATGTCAGCTGATGGATTGAGCCAAAAATGGGGCTTTGGTGGATTTTTTATCAAGAACATAAAAAAGAAAAATATTATATATGATTATGAATTTGAATTAAATAAGTACCTAAGTAAATTAAAAAGATAACTCTTATCCAGAACGCAAGTCAAAAAAATGGACGTTAATTTTATACCACATTACAACTATAAACTTTGGTAATGACAGAAAGTATAGTTCCTGTAGTTCCAGAGATATATATAAACAATGTACGAATTAATGTTAATCTTTATGAGGTAATTCTATTAATGGGAGTATCCACACCCGAATCAGATGGTACCTTTTCACAGAAAGACCTTGTAAGAGTTCGGATGAGTCCGCAAGAAGCGTTGGCTGTTAGCATTATGCTAAATAAACAGTTAGAGCTATATCAAGATACATTTAAAAAGATTTTCTTACCTGATGAAGTAATAAAAAGTTTAAAAGGTGAAAAGGTTGTTGAAACAGCAGGTGAACAATAATTATGGAAGAGTTGATTAGAAATTCAACCAGGCTTAATAATTTATTAAGCATATCGAGTTCCATCGGAAAATCAGTTCAAATCGGAGGCAATATACCATCATATGTTAAGATGTCTCAACCTTTAATTAAGAAGAGTATTGTGCCAAATAAAGTTTTTGCTCTGCCTAAAATCGAATCTTCAAAACAAGATATGATTTCAAATAAAATATTTGAAGATATGTCAAAAATTGAGTCTTTGCGACAAATTGATTTTCTTCCTGAAATAGCTACACGCGATGATGTGGAAAAAAGTCTACATGAGCTTGAAAAGAAATATGGTATGGATTCTAAAGAATTTTATTTTAAATATACGCAAGGGAAAGCAGAAGACAGTTTAGACTCACTGAAATGGGCAATTCTATATGAGTTATGGATGAAAAAATATCTAATTCAAGTTTAAAATGTCAATTATTGGTGACTATATAACTCATCAAAAAGGACTATTTCAATCTGCTCTCAATGAAATTATTAACTCTTCTAAACAAAAATCGTATCCTATAAATGATGAACGTGTGATAAATTGGAATATTCTCTTTACAGATGAATCGGCATTAGAAGCATGGGAAACTATTTTAATAAAAAATAATAAAATAGAGATGATAAAATACGGCTACGAATACAGAAGGCCGTCTGGATTCTTCTTTTTTTATGAATTGGATAAAGAAGGCGGGAATAAATTTGAAAAGCTCAAGAAACCAAAATATCATTTACATGTCGGTGTCACAAAAGAATGTATTACTTTTGCTCAACAAATTCCAGAGTTAATAGAGCATCGCGGGCCACATTATAAAGTGCCTCCTGTTACAATAGATGAAATTGTTGGAATTATTGTTTTGAATTTTTTCCCTGACAATACAGATTTATTAGATAAATTAAATATATAATTTGTCAGGCGATTTTAAATAAAGTCATTCAACTGGAGCCTAAATAAAATAATTCCCTCACTTTATCAACCGAAATTTGACACGTGTCAACAATAAACCGAAGACTTGACAGAACCTGGGAGGATGCTACTGATTGTTTAATCCTGATATTGATTTTGCCTGCAAATATCTCATTTGACCTGGAAAGGAGCCAGTGTCACGCAGAGAACCCCGAGGATGAAGGTAACAATCCCCAGCAGCATCCTGCCTTTTCCAAGAGGAACATCGTCATCGAGCGGTTTCGGGTGGCCTGCGGCAGCAAATAACGAAAGCAGAAGCCCCCAGAAAACCCAGATAAAACCGTCCTTGTTCAGGAAATATGTCACATAAAATCCAAGTGAGATGAGAACGAATGGCAAAACTGTTGAAACATACGAGGCTTTTTCGCCAAGCATTGAACGAAGCACATGCCCGCCGTCCAGCTGGCCCGCGGGGATCAGGTTCAACGCGGTCACAAGCATTCCCACCCATCCCGCAAACGCAACGGGATGGATAGGCAACGTCTCGTCGATCGGGAAAAACTTTGCGATAAATTCAAAGAGCGGCGGAAGGGAGAGCTGTATCTGCATTCCCTGCGAAGCCGCAGCGACTGGCGGTTGTAGCAAACCGATAATGGTTACCACTACCGAGACGATAAGACCTATAAGCGGACCCGAAATCCCGACATCAAACAGTGCCTTGCGGCTAGGTATCGGCCCGCGATGCCTGATCACAGCTCCCATCGTGCCTATCAGGCTTGGGAATGGTATGAAATAAGGGAGTGAGGTATGCATACCATGCCTTTTCGCGACAATATAATGCCCTGCCTCATGCGCCCCCAGCACGGTCATGATCGCAATGGTGAACGGAATACCTTTTGTAACTTCAAAAGGCCTGCTAATGGGATCAGCCCCGAAAAGGAACGACCCCATTACCATCGTGGTAATAACAGTAGCAAGAGCAAGCACAACATTTATCCACCTCCGTTCATGCGCGGGCTTGAATGGCGAAGCTACAAGCATGTGTTCCCCGAGTTCGTATTTTGCAGAGAACTGATAACCCTTTTCAGCAAAAACCGCCCATATCTTCGGGTATATTACTTTAAGATCATCCTTGGGGGTCCCGAAGAAATAAAACGTTTCATCCTGCCGCTGGATATCGTAAATTGAGAAAAACGGGTTGATTTTTTCTGACAGCTCGTCAATGATATGAGGCTTATTGGGAAGGTTATTCATTTTCGCTGATATTGTTTATGCTGTATAATGTTTTCAAAAACTATCTGGACATTTCAATCTTATAATTCACCTAAGGTTAAATAAGTTTTTAAATCTGATAAATATCCCTTTATACTATAAATCAAAATATAGTAAAAAAACAATGTCCGATGATAACAATAAATATTTTGCGGCGCATAAGGAAATAACATCCGTAGCAAGACTTTCCATCTATTCCAACACATTCCTGCTTTTCATGAAACTCTTGATCGGGCTTTTCCTGGGTTCGATTAGCGTTCTTTCAGAGGCCCTTCATTCAGGCATAGACCTCCTCGCGGCCATTATCGCCAATTATTCGGTCCGAAAAGCCGGAAAACCGGCAGATGAAATACACAAATTCGGGCACGGCAAATTCGAAAACGTATCAGGAACGGTCGAGGCAATTCTTATTTTCGTAGCTGCGGTAATTATTCTCTATGAGGCGGTTTTAAAAATAATCAATAAAGAGCCCGTAAATTATGATTTAATTGGTGCGGGTATCGCAATCATGGGCATATCTACCGTTGTGAACTTTTATGTGTCTGCGAAAATAATGAAGGTTGCAAAGAAAGCTGAATCAATCGCCCTTGAAGCTGACGCTTATCACCTTACCACAGATGTCTACACCTCGCTGGGTGTTTTTATCGGTCTTATTCTTATACAGCTTACAAAAAATCCTATTTTCGACCCGGTCATGGCTATCATCGTAGCGCTTATCATTCTAAAGGCATCATATGACCTGACAAAACGCTCGGTCTCAGGCCTGATGGATATGAAACTTTCTGATAAGGAAGAGGACATAATTAAATCTATCATTGCCGAGCATTACTCGAAGTATGCAGAATACCATGACCTTCGCACAAGGATATCAGGCGCACAGAGATTTGTTGATTTGCATCTTGTCGTACCCAAGAACCAGCATGTTGCGGACGCGCACGAATTCTGCGATCATCTTGAAAAAGATATTAAAGAGAAAATCCCCAATCTTTCGATATTGATCCACGTGGAGCCCTGCGAGGCAGAATGCGAAATCTGTAAGAAACTGGATGTCTGTGAAGAACCTCAGCATTTTTGATTCATGCAGATCGACTTTTCTAATTTCTTTCGTTCGATGATGTCATAGAAAACAAGCACTATACCGAGAATGTTATTCCTGTCATCAAGGATGCGAGTACCGGTGATATCTACCGGGATTCTTGTTCCCCCGCGGGCTACCAGTAAATTTTTATCTGCAAGACCAAAAAAAATGCCTTCCCTTATTACTTTTGTTATGGGATCTTCAACCTGTTTGCCAGTCTCTTCACTGACAATATTAAATACATTTTTCAGAGGTTTTCCTGCCGCGTCTTCCTGCCTTTGACCCGTCAATGCCTCTGCGTAGGGATTCATGAATTTTACAAGTCCTTTTTCATCGGTGGCTATAACAGCATCACCGATGCTTTTGAGGGTAGCAGTGAGCCATTGTTCGCTGTCTCTCAATTTTTTTTCCATTTTGTACTTGCATAGTGCCATCTCCACTGCAACGCGCAATTCCCTTTCTTCAAAAGGTTTTATTATATAGCCAAAAGGCTGTGTTATTTTAGCTCGCTGTAATGTAGTTTCATCTGCATAAGCAGTAAGATATACCACAGGAATGCTGAAAGACTTGCGAATTATTCCCGCCGCTTCTACGCCATCCATTTTCCCTTTCAACATTATATCCATCAGCACAAGATCAGGATGGATTTCTTCTATTTTCTCCATCGCTTCCTCTCCCGAAGAGGCTGATGATGAAAAATACCCGTATTTTTTCAATCTGTTTTCTATATCCATTGCCACGATTTTCTCATCTTCGACAACCAGGACAGTCATCTTACCCATTCAATACACCTTCTTATTTTCTCTAGATGTCTTTGTAGTAGTTCGCCGACCAGGCAAAAACATAAATTCTACGATCCACCAGTATGACATAAGCATGATTATAATCATGATTATATTTATAATTAATTGGCTGCAAAAGCTGAACGTTTAATTTACAGATCGAATGGTTGGTATTCTAAGAAAAAGCCGTTAAGACATTATCTCGAGGACAACTTTTACAAGCATGCCTGATGATATGCCAAGCTTTTTAGCAGCCTCGGAAACATCAACCGCTTTTGCATCCAGAACATCTTTAAAACTTTTCACCCCCGTGACCCTCACGGCAACATCCCCAAGTTTATCAGCCACATCCATGTTAAGATAACCGCACATTACAAAACCTTTTTTTGCCCTGATAACGAGCAGCGGAGCATGTTCCATATTTAGTTTTAAACCAAGGGCACAGCCCTTCCCAAGTTCGATCTGTTCAATGAGCATGGCTTCTACCTGGTGTTACCGATAGAAATATTTTGTCACCGCTCCATAAATAGGTATATAGAGAATAATACATGGAAGACGTCCATAAAAACCTGAAAATTGCAGCAGTCCTCACGGCCATTATCTTCGTTCTTGAATTTCTGGGAGGACTGTTATCTAACAGCCTTGCCCTCCTCTCAGATGCAGCCCATGTTTTTATGGATGTTATAGCTTTAGTCCTTGCTTACTGGGCGCTCAAAATATCAGCGCGCCCTTCAAACAGGAACGTTACATTCGGATACCACAGGTTTGAGATCTTTGCTGCCATGATTAACGGATTGACAATTATCGGGATTTCCATTTTCATCTTTTACGAAGCTTATAGCAGGCTTTTTAATCCGCCAGATGTAAAAGGCGGCCAGGTTTTTGTGATCGCTACTGCCGGCATGCTTGTCAATACATGGGCTGCTTTAAAATTGCACGGGCACCATGATCTCAATATCAAAGGGGTATATTTGCATGTCATCGGGGATGCACTTGCATCTTTAGCCGTGATATGCGGGGCGCTGGTTATAATTTTCACAGGAAAAACTATCGTCGACCCGCTGCTTAGCATTTTAATAGGAATGATGCTGGTTTACAGTGCATTGAGGCTTGTTCTCGGTTCCGCCCGCATCCTTCTTGAGTTTGCGCCAAAGCATGTCGATGCTGATAGATTGAAAGATATAATGATGCAGGTAGAAGGTGTTAAAGGCGTGCACGATATCCACATATGGAGCATCTGCTCCAATATACATGCTATGAGCGCCCATGTCCTGGTGGACAGAATTCATGTTCAGCAGACCGAGGTTCTGATTAGTAAAATAAGCAAGTTATTGAGGCAAAATTTCAGGATTTTACATACAACATTACAATTCGAATGCGCCGAATGTGAGCTTGTTGAGATAGGGCATGAGGATTACCATTAATAAGGTTCGTTATTGAGGAAACTATCAGGCGTTCAGTACGTAATTATGATTATAAACATTATAATAATTATTTTTAATAAGAGATAAATTTAAATAGGGAAAGAATAAATTTACTAACATAGACGATCCAAAATACTGGATCATCTTTTAAAAACCAGGTAACAAATAGTTAAGGAGGTGTGATATTTGGGAATCTGGGCTTGGGTTCAACCCGTGGACAGGATATGGAAAGTCGTATCTGATTACGAGAAAGGAAAAATATGTGTATTCAATGAAAAAGACAGTCTGATTTATGAGCAAAAAGGACTTGCCAGAGAAGCTGTTTTGCTTATTGAAAAAAATTTTCTTGAAGTAGTGGCAACTAATCTTTCAGAGACAAAATCAAACATCCGGCAGGATACTAAAAAATCCATACCTGAATATAATCCAATGTTCGCGTGACTTTTAGAGACGTCAAAAAAAGTTCAAGGGTTTGATAGAATGATATCAACCCTTATATTTTTTAATTAAATTATATTATTAACTTAGATCTTAATATCTCTGTGGTTTGTGTTTCTGGTAGCATTCCCTGCAGTACACCGGTCTGTCACCGGATGGTACGAAAGGCACTTCGGTCTCCTGGCCGCAGTCTGCGCAAGTTGCTTTATGCATCTCTCTCGGACCGCTGGGTCTGAAACCGCCGCCTCTTCCGCCTCGGAAGCCGCCTCTTCTATCGTCGCCCATATTTATATTCTCCTTGATGTTGGCTTTTCTTATTCCATCTCAGTAAAAAAGTTGACGCACATCTATTTTTTACATGAGCGCCATTTTTTATCCTACAATATGAATAAGTAATATTAGATAAATTTAATATCTCTGTGGTTTGTGTTTCTGGTAGCATTCCCTGCAGTACACCGGTCTGTCACCGGATGGTACGAAAGGCACTTCGGTCTCCTGGCC
>CABMIA010000135.1 GCA_902386085.1 uncultured archaeon | reverse complement strand
TTTTTGCTTCCAAACACAGGAGCAAGGACGGGCGGGCGATTCTTACGGTTCATTCCACAGGCAATGTGGGTGAGGCAAAGTTCGGAGGACAGAGCAAACAACTTTCATTTGCGGCGCCACAGGCTGTAAAATCACTTCTTCGCTCTCTTAAGATATTGGCAGGGAACGAGGAATACGAAGTCACACTTGAATCCACGCATCACGGACCGAGCGATATTGAGGTACCTTCTGTTTTTATCGAGATCGGAAGCAATGAAAATCAATGGGAAGATGAAGCAGCCGGAAGGGTTGTTGCAAACGCCATCCTGATGCTGAAAGAAAATGATTCGCCTGTTGCCGTGGGTTTCGGGGGCACTCATTATGCCCCGAGGCAGACTTCCCTTATCCTTGAGACTGACGTTACTTTCGGGCATATATTCCCGTCACATGCGCTTTCCGAACTGGATGAAGATATCATAAGAGAATCCATCCTGAAATCAAAAGCTGATTTTGCCTACTTTGACAGGAAATCCATGAAAGCGGAACAGCGCGAAAAACTGGGAGCGATAATTGGAAAATTAGGATTTGAAGTGCTCAAAGAGAGCGATATAAGGGATATGGAAGGGATACCATGGCAGTTCTGCCAGCAGCTCCGGCAAAAAGCCAGGGAAGTGTGCCCCAAAGGGCGACCCATGATCACTAACGGCATAAAATGCGAGATAGCAACATGCCAGAACTGCATCTGTCCGAAAGTAAAGATCGCACGCATCAATCCCGCTCTTTTATCTGAAGCCGAAAAACTCGACAGGGAAAGCCTCAAGAAATTCCTTTCAGACCATAACATTGCGTACATAGAATATGAAGACGGAAGGTTCGCCCATGTCCTGATCGGGCTTGACAGCAACTGCGCGAGGCTGGCTGCTGAGGAATTGACCGAAAAGTGCATGGAAATCCTGAAGAAAAAGTATGAAGTCGAGATAAATAAAGGAACAGTGCAGTTAATAGAGAGGAAGTTCAGCCCGGAGCGGGCAAAATCCCTCGGCATCACCGAAGGGCCGCTTTACGGTAGGCTTGCTCAAGGTAAATCTGTGACTGTAGACGGAAAAACTATAAATCCAGAAATGGTATATGAAATAAATAAAAAAATCATTAAATTGAGTCAAGACTGAGGGAAGAAAATGGAATCAATAATATCAGAGGCGATATCGAGGGCAGGCGAAGCCAAAATTCCTGTAATCGGCGATACGGATGAAGAACTTCTTGCAATACTGCAGGATTTAAGGACGAATATTGTGGTTATTGGTTGCGGAGGTTCAGGCTCAAATACCATCCAGAGAATGTCCGAGGAAGGAATAGCGGGAGCAGAGTTGTATGCGATCAATACTGATGCGCAGCATCTCCTGAATATCAAGATCAGAAGGAAAATCCTGATCGGGCGCAGCAGGACGAGAGGGCTTGGGGCAGGAAGCATACCGCAGATAGGACAGGACGCGGCACAGGAATCCAAGGCCCAGATAGAGAAAGCCGTGGGAAACGCGGATATGGTTTTCGTGACCTGCGGACTTGGCGGCGGCACCGGTACGGGTTCAGCGCCTGTTGTTGCCGAAATTGCGCGTGACGCCGGGGCTCTTACTATAGCCGTTGTGACGCTGCCGTTCTCGGTTGAAGGAGCGGTACGGATGGAAAATGCCGAAGCAGGTCTTGAGCGCCTGCGCGATGTTGTAGATACCGTGATAGTGATCCCAAATGATAAATTGCTTGAGGTAGTTCCCCACCTTCCGCTCCAGGCAGCTTTCAAGGTGTGCGACGAGGTGCTTATGCGGGCTGTAAAAGGAATTACCGAACTGATCACAAAACCCGGTCTTGTCAATCTTGATTTTGCCGATGTCAGGGTAATAATGCAAAAGAGCGGTGTGGCGATGATCGGCCTTGGCGAAGCCGAAGGCGAAAACAAGGCAATCGAGTCAGTACAGAAAGCGCTACGGAGCCCACTGCTTGATGTGGATGTTTCAGGTGCTTCAGGCGCCCTTGTCAATGTAGTGGGAGGACCTGACATGACGATCTCTGAGGCTGAAAGCGTGGTGAATGAGCTTTATACCCGCGTGGATCCCAAAGCCCGGCTTATCTGGGGCGCCACCGTGGATCCTGAACTTGAGCATGTCATAAAGACGATGATCGTGGTGACTGGCGTCAAGTCCCCGCAGATAATGGGGAAAAACACACAGGGGAATATATCTACAGCAAGATACGGAATCGATTTTATTAAATGATTCTTATAATTTTCTGATGCATGCACCGATAGAAGAAATCTTTAATTCGATCCAGGGCGAAGGGCCTTATGTAGGATGTCGCCAGGTATTTGTCCGGTTTGAGCAGTGCCAGCTCCATTGTGCATACTGTGACACTCCTGAGAGCCGCACTATTACAGGCTCGTGCAGTATTGAGAGGACACCCGGCAAAGGGGACTTCTATTTGATCAAAAACCCTGTCGGTAAGGAAGTCATCGAGGACCTGATACATAAATTATGGACGCCTTCGACAAGGCATGTATCTCTTACCGGCGGAGAACCTCTCATTCACGCGGATTTTATTAAGGCGCTTGACTTGGAATTTCCTTTGTACCTTGAGACTAATTCCGGTTTTCCGGAAAAAGCCCGTAAGCTGTGCGACAGGATCGCCATAGCTTCATGCGATATTAAACTCCCGGAGCACGAATCCACGGATCACTACGGTGAATTATTGAAGGATGAACTTAATACTATTTCCATTTTGAACGAGACCTCTGACACGTTTGTGAAAATAGTTGTCCTCCCCGGAACCTCCGCGCAATCGATCGAGGCCGCCGTAGAGGGGATAGCTTCGATAGACAGGACTATACCTCTCGTCCTTCAGCCGGTCACCCAAAAAACTCCAGGAAAATTTTTCCAGACGCAAGAGGCTAAGCAAGGAGCATCAAACCTGTTTGAACTGATGGATTTTGCCGGTCAAAAATTAAAAGATGTGCGTGTCATACCCCAGACGCACAAAATGATGGGATTGCTCTAATGACTTGTTGCCGATGCCAGGGATATCACTATCTGCGATTGGGTCGATGTCCCGACTATGATCACGGATTTGTCTGCTGGCCATATTACGGTATAATGCGGCTTTTGATTTCCGTTTATTGTCGTATAATCAGTGACCTGGGTTGCATTATGCCCGTTAAAATAAATCTCCTGGAAGGGAATGTATTTTACATTGGCGTAGCGTGATCTGAACTGAGCAATAACAGCATCAGGATTCTCACTTTTGATCACCTGGACATACAAATCTTCCCCGTTATTCCTGTAAACACCTTCTGTGGCATTCATGAAAGATGTACCAATGGGCACCGATACTTCATGGGTGGCCATATATACGAAACCCTGGGGTAGATTGGTTTTTGGGATCATATCATTTCCAATTCCTGCCGGAGTTGTATTATTTTTATTGCTGTCTTCACCTGTAATACACCCTGAAATGAAAAGGGTTGTAGAAAGTAAAACCAGCAACAAGACAAATTTATTTGACATAATTGTATTTCTCCTTCTATTCTTCTTCGGTTCTTAACCATGCCGTTAGTTAAAAATGTAACGGTGGAAAGACTTAATAGTAATGAAATTAACACTTACATGAGGAGGTTAGAAGAAATGTTATTTATGGATGTATGGACATGGGAACCGGAAAAGAGGCGCGAGGTCGAAGAAAGGTGGAGTGAATTCAAGTATCCTGAAGAGATAAAAGTGGTTGGCGAGTGGCTTGACCTGACTGGAAATCGAATTTTTATCCTTTACGAAGTGGATGACCAGAAGGTCATGCTGGCGGTAAATGATATGTGGCTGGATATTGCAGAGGTTGATTCAATCCCTGTGATGGAAGCGAAAGAAGTGGCGAAAATGTATGCGAAGAAGAGCAGATAATCCTTATATCATGAAGGCAAATAAAGCCCCTTCATGAATATCAGCTTCTCATCCCTTGCGCTCGTGAATGACCCTTTCGACTGGGCTTACGACCTTGAGGAATTTGGTTTTTCGGGATGGGAGGTCGTGAGCGAAGGAAAACAGCAGTTAAATGATGAAACGCTCTCAAAAATAAAGAACATTGCCGAAACCACAGATCTTATTCTTACGCTCCATCTTCCCTTCTCAGATCTTAATCTTGCCAGCCTTAACCACCCGATCTGGAAAGAGACTATAAGGCAGATGAGCAAATGCCTTGAAAGGGCGTCAGATTTCGTGGAGCTTGCCGTAGTCCATCCGGGTCATCTCTCGCCCCTTGGCATGCAGCTTCCGGAGATGGCGTGGCGGCAGAACATCGAAGGATTGCAGGCAGTGTGCGATTTCGCAAATGAATTAGGGATCAAGATCGGCGTCGAGAATATGGTGAACATGCAGCATGTTTTCGGAAAGCAGCCCGGTGAGATACTTGGGATGATCGAGTCCCTGGAACGTGAAAATGCAGGGCTGACGCTTGATATAGGGCACGCCAACACTAACGGCCTAATTGATGAGTTCCTGAGCGACCTGGGCAGGGTAATTCACATACACCTTCATGATAATAAAGGGAGAAGCGATGAGCATCTTGAACTCGGCAAGGGTAACATCAACTGGAAAAAAGTCACAAAAGGGCTTGAAGGGTATAAAAGAAGAGTGGTTATCGAGGCACGGACTGTCGAAGAAGGAAGGGCCAGTTTAAAATATCTTCAGAATCTAACCTGAATTGATATGAGCCAACCGATGCAGAAATATTTATTCTTCTTCCTCAGTGAAAGTTTTTATGTGCCTTGAGAACATGGAAAGCCATAGCGAATATTTCCCATTAGCTAACAATCCACTGTTAGGAAAAGAATCATCATTAATATAGTCCGAATCCTGTCCCAGCTCGGCAGTGTCCTGAAAGTAAAGTCTTATAGATCCGTTTTTCTCAAAACCCAATGAGATGTTAATACGTTCAGTCTGATTATTTTGAACAGGAACTGAGGTTATATACCTTGGAACCTGTTTCATATTACTCTTCACCATCATCACATTTTAAATAATGGTAAACTGCCTTTGAAATGGCCTCTTTAATGGAGGATTCACCGGTTTTTTCCTTTAATGCAATTACATCTTCCTGTGGAAGCACAGATTGCACATGAACTATCTTCATTTCGTTTATTCCTCCGTACGATAGTAGACATACCATATTCATCATTATTATTGTGATAATGCATAAAGCTTTCTATGGGAGTTATAAAATTTTTTTAAATTTTTTTTGGAATCACCGGTGATTAACAATCACGTCTAAACTACCTGATTTTAGATTTTGAAAATGAATGAATACAATTGATCACGTTCCGAATGTATAGTCCGAAATTATTTGGCACCGCTCAAAGAGTTTTCAAAAAATCATGAAAATATGATACGCAAAATAAGATACGCATAAGTATATTACAGGATAGAATTATTAAGCCAGACGATGTCTCTATTTTATGGCAGATTTTATGATTTTTGTGTTCATCCAACACCTGACAGAAAAGATGTGATTGAAGGACTTGCATCTAAAGCCAAAAGGTACGGTTATTCCGGGATTGCAATGATCAACTCCAACATAAATCCTGACACTATTCAAAAGCCTGAGGATTTTACGATGTGTCAGGGCATTGAGATTTCCTGTAAACCCTCAAGACTCAGGGATGAAATCAGGAAATATAAAAGGGGAAATGATATACTTATAGCCAGGGGCGGGGATGAGGAGTTCGACCGTGCGGCCGTAGAGACAGAGGGCCTTGATATCCTTATGCAGCCTGCCAGGATCAATAATGTCATTGCCAAAACAGCAAGCGATAACTCTGTTACCCTCGGTTTTGACACAGGTTCTCTTATCCGGAAGCGGGGAGATTCACGCTTAAGGGATCTGGTGACAATGAGATCAAACCTGAAGCATGCGCGAAAAT
>CABMIA010000134.1 GCA_902386085.1 uncultured archaeon | reverse complement strand
TTACATAAAGAATGTCAGATATTCCCTGACCCTTGCTGTGGTTTTTATTTTATATTCGCTTGTGGAACTGGTCAGGGGCAACGGCGCCATCGCGGTTCTTGTTTTTGCCCTGTTGCTCAGTAATTTCAACGAGCTTGCAAAAAGACTCAAAGTAGAAGGAGAGTTCGAACTGGATACATCGCTTCGGGCTTTTCATGTAGAAGTTTCCTTCTTTGTGCGCACCTTCTTTTTCATATTCGTAGGGCTTATGTTCGATGTCAGGGCGCTAAAATCCGAGGTAGTAATTATGGCAGGAATAATTTTCCTGATTTTATTGGTTGCCAGGATTCTTGGAGTCGTGGTTATTGGATTGAGCGATAAAAAGCTTAGTCCTTTTGCAAAGTCAATATTATCGCTGATGCCCCGCGGACTTGCCGCTGCCGTGCTTGCATTGTTGCCGCTCTCGGCAGGCATAATAATACCACATTTTGCACAAATCGTATTCAGCATAATAATTTTGACGAATCTTGCAACCACATTCGGGGTATTTTTGATTGAGCGAAAAAGATCAACAGCCGTATAATAAATATTATAATGTGTCCAATTCTTCTGCAACTTATACTAATAAAGATGAATTATAATATAATTAATGACAAATTATCACAAATTAGAAAGATTTATAATATTTAGGAATTATTGTTCATTCAAGGGATATTTCCAATCACGTTGGTTTATGAGGTGATTAATCTTTAAAAAAGGACGAAACGAAATCTGAATTTTTATTCATCCCAAAAGAAATCGCAGGGATAGCTAAATTATAGTATAGAAAAAGACCTGAAAAAAGAGTATAATGGTAGGATAGATTAAAATCTTATTTAGAGGGTTTATGGACAAATCAATAGAAGTGTTTATCGGACCTGCAATGTTTTTTGTATTGGCAGGAATATTCTATTTTGTAATAGAATTGAGAATTAAAATGCTTAAATGCAGGGGTTGATTATACATTTGATGAATTTGACAAATATTGTTATAATATGACCTGTTTAGGTTTTATAAGGTAAGCTTTAACAATATTCAAATCCGTTATTTGCCAATAAGATGATTTTTCTTGAGGCTTTTAAATACCTCTGTTCCTTTTTCTGTTATGATATACTTCTTCCACGTATGCTTACCTGGTGTGAGGCACTGGACGAGCCCCTGTTTTTCCAGTTCTCGCATTGCATAGCTGATATTCTGCAATGATCTCTCAGTCGAATCTGCTATATCAGATGCCTGTATCAGTTTTTTTTCATTCATCATTTTCAATACAATCAGTCTTCTATTTACCCCCAGAACCCACATTGTTAGCTCGTCCATGTTAACTATTCCTAGAGTAAATAATTTAAACAGGATATTGGAACCCGTCAGGCAGTTAGATTGATCCTTGACGTTTTCATCTTGGGGCTGCTGCTCTATCCTTGAACCACTTTCAAGATTCATACAGGGTTTATTTGTTTGAATTTCACTTTGTGTTGAAAAAGGGATTATGGCTGCAAAAGAAACGAGAATTACAAATATAAGTAACAGGATACGCAGGTTTTTATAAGAAAGGGCTTTTTTATTCATGCTCTATTATTTCTTCTTTTTTGTCATCTTACTGCTTTTCCAAGATAATATCTTTTTCTATCTATCATTTTAAGCTTCTCATTTGAATCATCTATCTATGTGTGATTCGTACTTAAATACCGAGAGAAGAACAGTTTTAATAACAAATAGTAACAAATTAGAAAGATTTATAACATTTGATACTTATAGTCCCTTAAACTGGCTCACCATAGCATATATTGTGTTTCAGTTTAAAATAAGGAGGAACAAGGTAATGGAATTTGGCGTAACCCTCTCTTGGCAGATCTTAAAAAATATCAAATCGTGGTTCATGAGTGGTATTGACCGGGACTGCGCAAAATATGGAGGACTCACAAAAAGAAATTTCGATAGTTTTCCCATGTTATTAGGTATTTGGAATGAAACCAAAACTGAAGGGGATACATTAAAAATAGGAAAAAAAGGAGTGAGATACAATGGTGGATATATCTTTACTTGATCCTACAACACTAACAAATATTCTTTTAATAGCCATCAGCGGTACTCTTATTTGTCTGGGTGTACACTTTGTGCCTGTAGGGGGTGCCCCAGCGGCAATGGCACAGGCCACCGGTATAGGAACAGGTACGGTGGAACTTGCCGCAGGATCGGGGCTTGTGGGCTTGATAACAGCGGCTTATATGTATGCAAATGCTCCCGAAGCAACAATAGCTTTGGTATTGACTGCTGGAGCTGTAGGTTCGATGATAATGATAGCAAGTACAATGCTTGCAGGAAATTTAGTATATGGTTATGGTGTTGGAGTGCCATTTGCATCGGCTCAGATTAAAAAAGATCCCATAACGGGCGAACGCCAGGATATCTATATGTCCAAAGGAACGCAAGGGCAGGGGATTCCAACTGTATGTTATGTGAGCGGTATAATCGGTGGGGCACTTGGCGGAACAGGCGGAGCTCTTATTTATTATGTCCTGGTAGGTTTATACAGTCAGTTGATCAGTACAACAAGCGCAGTTGCAATAGCGGGCATATTTACAATGGGTGTTTTCTATGTTAATGCTGTTGTTCCATCCTATGGCGTGGGCGGAACAATTGAAGGTTTTCATGACCCAAAGTTCAGGCGCGTTCTTCCGAAGGATGCCATCACAAGCTTTTTTGTGAGCCTGGTTCTGGGTGCAGTGGCAATAGTGGTTGCAATGGGAATGTAATTCTGGTTGATCAAAAAGAAATAACATCGGAGGAGTCAGAGTTCACGCCTCTTCATTTCCATTCAGCAGGGGTAAATATATGAGAAAAATAATAATTAATTTTGGCAGTATCAAAAAACAATCAGTAAAGAGGTACAATGACCCTGGAGTATAGTTCAACAGTCGCATCTGGATTGTTTGCCATATTCCTGATAGTTCTATTAGGCCCTTTTCTGGTCAAAAAAATAGAACACAATCTTGAGATATTCCTTTTTTCAATGGGTGTCGTGGCAATAACGATCAATTCTGTCTTCCTTAAAGCATCATCTAATCCCGGCATAGATCCGGTGGAATCTTTACCCAACTGGAACCTGCAACTTGTCGAAAAAGTGCTGATCGACCCTATAGAAATTACCCTCGCCGTGCTATTTGCAGGACTTTTTTTTCATTACGGCCGAGGGCACATCCGGGCAATTATGCAGAGAATACAGACAAAGATTCCGCTGAAGATAGTGGTCTTTGCAATAATTGTGGTTCTTGGTTTGCTATCAAGCGTAATCACAGCAATTATTGCTTCACTCTTGCTCGTTGAAATGATTAGCACGTTGCAGCTCAGTCGCAAGACGATGGTGAATCTTACAATAATTGCCTGCTTTGCCATCGGACTTGGGGCTGCACTGACCCCGATCGGTGAGCCTCTATCTACCATAGTGATAAAAACCAAGCTGAAGGAGGACTTCTTCTACCTGCTAAGGCTGCTTGGCATATTCATAATACCAGGTGTGATAGCATTCGGTATAATAGGTATTTTCTTTGCCTCTAAAAAAGAAAAAAGAGAGGTAAAGGAAGGGATCGAAATGACAACCGAGGATCATGAGAATATTGGAGATGTGATCGTCAGAGGAATAAAGGTATATGTATTCGTGATGGCTCTTGTCTTACTCGGAACGGGCTTCACCCCGATTATTGAGTGGTATGTAACCAAGATTGCGGGAGAATCCCTTTACTGGGCGAACATAGTTTCTGCTATCCTGGATAATGCCACTTTGGCCGCGGCTGAAGTTGACCCCTCCATGATTATACCCGGCACGTTTGATCCGACAATCAAGATTAAAAGCGTACTGATGGGATTGCTGGTATCAGGCGGTATGCTCATACCCGGCAATATACCGAACATCATTTCTGCCAACAAGCTAGGGATTACAAGCAAAGAATGGGCAAGACTTGGAATTCCACTTGGCGTGGGAACTATGCTGGTATATTTCATAATTCTTTATGGGCCGAGCTATATATCATAATAAGCTGGTAATACTAAGATAATAATGAAATGCAAACAATGTGAGCACGTGGTTATGATGGCAGAAGGCATGTGGGAGATGGATTCTCCCATACCTATAGATATGAGGCCCGGTTTCCCGAGATATATGAGAACCACATAGAGGACAAAACATGAAAATGGAGTTAATCAATAAGGAGAAAATCAGGAACTTTGGAATAGGAACAGTATTCGTAATTATAGGCTTACTTGTTGCAGT
Source organism: uncultured archaeon (assembly GCA_902386085.1). Lineage (GTDB taxonomy): Archaea > Halobacteriota > Methanosarcinia > Methanosarcinales > Methanoperedenaceae > Methanoperedens. The sequence continues at coordinate 8,860 of CABMIA010000134.1, read as the reverse complement.
ATTGATGATAGCATGACTATTATATAATATTTTTATTTTTTCTAAAGGTTAGGCATCATTAAAATTAAATCAAGTGCCAAAGATAAAATTTAGATGGTGCCTAACCGGAATTTAAATAAAGATATTTCAGGAAATTAAGGATTATGTAGGTTTAAAAACAGTAGATTGAAATATAAGGAATTAGAAATAACCATTTATGGGATGATAAAATGTTCAATAAAGTTCTATTTCCAACAGATTTTTCAGCGGATGCGCATAAGACTCTTGAGTGTATTGGTGAGATTCCCGGTGTAAAAGAGGTTGTGCTTTTGCATGTGGTTGATGCAACGCATCCTTCAAAGCACGGCTGGATTCATGGACCGCATGTCGAGGATGCAAAACTTCGCCTGGAAGAACATAAAGAGTACCTTGAAAGTCTCGGATTGGATGTAACCACAAAAGTTGATATAATAACGTATGGTAGTATACCGGAATCTATCCTGGAAACTGCTGATAAAGAAAATGTTTCTTTAATCGTAATGAACGCTCACGGGAAAAGCCTGATTAAAGGCTTGCTTCTTGGAAGCGTTCCCCTTGCTGTAATGCGCCACGCGAAAACAGATGTTTTGTTAATGCGTTATAAATTGGTGGATACTCTTGAAGGTGAAAAATTAGAAAAGTTCTGCGAGAAAATCTTTTCAAAAGTTCTTTACCCAACTGATTTCTCCGAACCAGCGGAAGATGCGTTATCCTTTGTAAAAGATCTGAAAGGGGTCGAAGAAATCGGACTCGTGCACGTTGTCACCAAAGGCGAAACCGAGGAAGAGATAGAGACTAATGTTCGGGAGGCAAAAAAGAAGCTTGAGGTCATCAAGGATAAACTTGACGGGGCGGATTTTAAAGTGAAAGATTACGTCCGTGTGGGAAGCCCGGCAGAAGAAATTTGCTCCGTTGCCGAGGATGAAGATGCCTCGTTGATAGCGATGAGTTCTCATGGAAAAGGTTGGTTCAAAGAACTATTATTAGGTGACACGACCTTTGATGTGGTCAAAAATACAAAGAGACCTGTTCTTGTTGTGAGAGCTAAGATGAGTTAATGGCTAATTTTAACAGTGAATGAGATCAAGTAGTTTGATTTCATTTATATTTAATAGCGGGATTATTATCGATATATATAAATATTCATCTTAACTCAGATGCTCCTCCAGGTTTACCCAAGGATTAAAGCTTCAATTATTGTTTTACTATTTTTTCTGCTCGTTGTGCTATTCATATTGATAAGCATAAATCTCTTTGGCATGGCTTTCAGGAAGCTGGGCTTTCCTCCCGAGTATTCTATCTATTTCCTTTTCTTCTCACTACTTGGCGGCTATGTGAACATACCTGTCAAGAAAGTCATCTCGCGCGTGCCCGTGATATCAGGCCAGAAGATTGATTATCTTTTTTTTAGTTATACATCTTCTCCCAAGGAGATTAAAGATAACACAATCATAGCAATTAATCTTGGAGGAGCTGTAATTCCGGTAATAATGTCTGTATTTCTGTCCATAAAGGTAAGCCTGGTTGATGCGTTGATAGGGATATTGGTTATGACAATCCTTATACATAAAATGGCGAGACCTAAGAAGGGTTCAGGGATCGCAATTCATGCGTTGCTCCCACCGATTCTGGCTACCGCTATGGCTCTTATTATTTCTCCTCAAAATGCTCCGGTAATAGCTTACGTCTCGGGTACTCTCGGATGCCTTATTGGTATCGATATACTAAACCTGAAAAGAATACCAGAGATGGGAGTACCAGTGGTTTCTATAGGAGGAGCGGGCACTTTTGATGCAATATTTCTGACCGGTATAATATCCGTACTGCTGGCATAGGTTAATTTTTTTTCGCAGATACCTTAATTTAATATTCCTCTTAAGGTAGTTGTTTTCTTATTTTCAAGTAGATTGAGAGTCTTCCGCTCCTAAAAAGAAATCAAACCCTAACAACAAAAAAGGAAGGCTAATTCCACTCGAACAAAATAGCAGCTTCGTGGCGAATATGGAACAGGTTGGATGTTTATAAGCGTCCATTCGATCTACGATATCTGTTGCATGTATGGATGAATCCCAAAACAACTGATTGTAGAGACAGGAAAACCTATTCCCTTCGTCCAGAGCAGCCTATCAAGCAGGATTATGAATACAGCGCAGATTATTTAGGGTCAATTATATAATCTCAAGGTACTTTAATTTCTTGCAGGAACCAGGTTGAACCGATTTCAATAAATAAAACTTCGGACAATGCTATCATCCAGAGAGTGTTCTAATTGGCTGAATTCAAAAAATTCGTGGATTCCCTGAGCGATGTACTTGATTTTGTGATATTTGCACCGTATTCCATACTAAGACATATATGGATACAGCTTTTAATTATCAGCCTGATGTTCGGTCTGGGGACTTTAATATTCATGCATTACCAGGGACTTGACATGCTGACAGCACTCCTGGGTTCGGTTTCCACAATAACAACCATTGGCATCTATGCCCCGAACCTGGTAACGATGCCTGCATCAGAAAAAGCCTGGTTGATAATCATATTCATAGTAAGTGTAGGGTCTGCTGCTTCTATAGTGCAGGGAACAGTTTCGGCCGCAGTAAAAAAAGAGTTTTTGACAGAGGCGATTACTTTAAAGAAGGCGAAAAGAATGAAGAATCACGTAATAGTTATGGGTTTTAAGTTCATGGGGAAATACATAGTTGAAAATCTAAAACCACTTGGGGTGGAGTATATTGTGATCACAAGGGATGCAGGTCAGGTTGATGCATTGAGATCACAGGGCATCCCGGCGATATATGCCCCGATTACCCATGCTTTTGAAGTTCTCAGACAGGCCGGGGCAGAAAGAGCAATAGCTCTAATATCAACTTTCGAAGATGATTGTGATAATATGCTGGCTATTTTGAGTGCCAAAAAGCTCAATAAGGAAATCCGCACAATTACTGTAGTCAACGACAGGGAACTGGCTGAAAGTGCCAGGGATTCCGGTGCCGATATAGTGGTTTCACTGCACGATGTAGTCGGGGAGATGCTCGCCATTTCTACAATTTCAAAGGAAATCACAGGCGTTTTCCTTACCGACAGGCTCAAATCCAGGCATATTGCTGAATTTGAGATTACTGCTTCCGGAATAAAGTACAGCGATATAAAAGGGATTTGTCCCATACTGCTTGTATCCAGAAAGGATGAGGTGATCTATGATATGGGCAGCGATTTCCAGCTTCAGAAGGGCGATTTTGTTTATGTTCTTATCGACCATGAATCACTTAAAGCCTTCAGGGAAAGACTGAAATCTCTTGGTTCGGCGTAGACCTGATCGCTATTCTCAGATTCTGAGAACGGGTTATAACAATATATCAGATAAAACCAAGAAGTATATGCTGACCCAAATAATTTCAATAAGTATTACATGAATATATCCTTTATATTGTAAGGGTGTATGCATCACTGCGCGAATTTGGAAAGTTGGAAACTGATTACAAAGATATCGTTGTGACGGTCGTATCAACACCCACACAACCCTTGTGGATGTTGCGGGCATGGTGGCGGTGGTTCCGGCAGCACGTACCCCTAATACACCAACCACCACGCTTATCATAGAATTTTGAGGAAATTATTTCGGAAAATGATAGCCATGAACTATATCAGATCAAGACTTACAGTATTGCCTTCAAGTACATCCTTTTCTCCGACATCGATTTGCTTTGAGGAATCACCCGCAGTCACAGTGTACGGACCTTCAGGTTTTGTATCGAACTGCGTTTCTCCCGGGATCGGGCCGAGCGTTGAATAGGGAACTGTAAAAACATACGTCCCATCCGAAGTAGTTGTCTGTGAATACTGGATTTTTCTTCCGATATTGGTTTTGATCGTATTTGAAAGAGTAACAGTACTATTTGCCGGCGCCAGCCCCGTGATCCTGGCGCCCTTTACGTATTCGAATATCTTGGCATAGCCCGTGTATTCGAGGGACAGGTTTTCCCCGTATATCTTATCGATCCAGAATTTCCCGGTACAAAAAACACCGTCGCATAACGGTATAAGCCTGCCGTTATCCGTATACGCACCCACTTCCCTGTTACCCCCGCGCGTCTGCGGATTTACACCGGACTCATGAACCAGGCGATAGTTCTTAAGATTATTTCCATCAAATATGTGCAGTCTCGCCTCCATTGTGTTAAGATACTTCGTTGAAGGGACGTACATGGTTCCCTGCGATGTCTGGACCGGCGCATAATAGCCCTGGTCCGAAAGATCCCATTGCGCAAAAATAGACACAATAGAATACGCCATGTATGCATTGCTCACGACGTATCTTGCCCCCGGTTTTCCATTGGTGCCGAGCTTATCAAGTACCCTGTTCGCATCCTCTTCTGTCTGGGCAGTCAGGAAAGTGGAAGCTCCGGGTGCATGAGATGAACCCCCGCCGATGCCTGACTGGAACGGGCTCGCGTTAGGGATCCTGTGTCCCCAGTAGGTGATTATATGTCCGTAATCCCACCAGCTCATCACTCCGTAAGCGCTCTCAGGATATGGGTATGTTCCGTTTTCGGGCTTCTCATAAATGGCATAGTAATCAAGACCCGGATCCGGGGTATTGTAGCGCATCCAGTTAAGTGCATCGTGCCATTCATAAAATCCATCCCCGGGCATAACAGCACCCCATTCTGCCGATTGCATCGACATTTTATAGGGAGAATTGCCAGGCGGCAAAAACCCGATAACTGCAATTATCAGGATCAAGGAAATAATATGCAGGGGCCTTATTTTTTTCAGGCCTGCAACAATATGGTTTGCTTCAATCCCTTTCCAGCCAGCCATATCCAGTATTCCTGAACCCAGGAAACCAACAAGTAATGCCACGTTTATGGCGTAGTAGTAAGCAAACCGGTTCTGGGCAAGCATTATAGCCAGGACAAAAATACTCCAGATCGCTACCAGTGAATATTCGGCCCTGGATCTTCGGATCATATAAAAACAAAGAATTATAATTCCGATGTAAGCCAGGTAATAATTATAACCGAACCCGAAATACACCGTGCTGTAATACTGGATGCCTGCGCCAGATTCACCCACGGGAATGCCCATGTAAGCCAGGTAATACCCGATGCCGGAATAGCTCTCCCAGAGATCTTTCGGAATAAAGGGTGAAGCTTCTGCAATCGTCAATCCCCCTCCTTCTCTTCCCTTAAATATAAATTCCCATGTTCCTACGGTAGAATTGTAGAGATCATGCGCAAATATATTTGTAGCGACCAGGCCGATTAATATTATCCCTGTTATAAATAAAAGATAATGATACCCGCTCAATCCCCGCCTGTTCATTTCCCTGGAAATAATAGTAAGAATTACAAAAAGTGCCGCGCCCCCTCCTGTTACCGCAATATGTAAGAGAGAATAATATCCTGATGAAAAACCATTGCCCAGCTCAACATACGGCAGCACCATTATCATGGCGACCAGGTAAGCAGGAATACTCACAACTCCGAGGTATTCTGCGGTTTTTCCCCTAAAATGATCCATAATATACTGTACCACGACAAAAATGCCGAAAACAACAGCAAAGAACACGCCATTTGTCCAGTTAAGAAGATACGCCCCGAAAAAGATACCCGCGAAAAGAGAATATGTTAAAGATGTTTTTATTGCTGCCCAGTCCCTTTTGAGCCAGTGATCAAAGGTTATTCTTTCAGCTTTTTTGATCGCGATAACGAAAAACATCATCGTCATTGTTAAATAAAAAACCTCTGCCACATGGTTATCTGTGAATCCAAGAAGAGACCTTAACAGGAATGGACCTGGCAGGATCGATACTATGAAAGCTCCCAAAAGCCCTGCTTTCTCATCCGCCATTTCTTTGCCGATAACATACACAGGGAATACAACCAGGGCACCCAGGACAGCAGGAAAGAAAGCACCCACCGTGTCTATAGTGGATTGCGATGGCATCCCTCCGTTTGTAAAAAGACCAGCAAACAGGGTGAAAAAAGCAATCAACTGGTCAAATAACGGACCCCAGTGCAACTGGTTCCCATAAGGGTATAAAGTGAACGCATCGTAAAATATCCTGTGGGGGAAAAAATGTATTGTGTTCTCTACAAGTCTCATATGGAAGACAGAATCGTCCATCGCAAAACCCGCAACGCCCCGGTTGAGGACGTTTTTAAAAGGTATTATTCCCCTGATATAGAAAGAGAGGAGGAATATTGAAAATAATATAGTATATGAAAGCGAACTTAATTTGAAAATAGTTTTAGATTCTTTTTCTTTTATACCGGCTCTCTCTTTTCCAAATTTTTCAAGATGATTTTTATTCAATTTGCGGCTGGACTGCGGCTGTTTGGTCATATCTCAATATCCAACAACTGATATCCGTAGATGGTATCAACGGTCAGCGCTATTTTCCGATCAGGTTCTTGTTTTCGGGTACTGGAATATCTCGGTTTTCAGCACGCGATCTATCAAGTCAATGAATTTTCCCAGATGTAGCCTTGATCTGATAAAAGGTATCAGCCTGCTTCTTACATGCAAAACCAGTCCGGTTTCAACAAACCTGATGTATAGATACGGGATTAAAAAGAGAATCAAAAAGATCAGAATGAGAGCAGCGAATCCTTCGATTGCATCCAGGAAGGTCACCGGCGAGAACCATTCAGGATAAGTCCTTTTAAATGTTCCAACATCGTACATCATGATCACCCCTTATTAAGCTGGTATATTATCACATCTTTATTCTCGAATATCTTATCAAAATACTTAAACTCAGCACCGCTATTGAATTTATATCCCAGTGTCGGCTTGATAATTTTATCCATGAAATCCCCGGAAGTTTTAATGTCTTTATTTTCAGTGTAGATGTTCGGGTCGGCAGCAAACACCATTACCCCGATCAGGTCATTCATCCTCTTTCTTGGGATGTACACCAGATCCGCTCCGTATTTCTTGGCTATGCCTTTTGCGACATCTTCTGAACTTGTAGCAAAAAACCCGGAAACGTCGGCTACTTTCTCATCAGGCTCGAATTTGTCATACAAAGAGGCGGGTCTTGCGATAGTCAGTTTAATACTTTTCGAAGCATAGCTGATGACAGGTTCTTTGCCGGCGGCTTTGATTTCCAGTTCAAAATCCCACCACGCAAGAACTTTACCGCCTTCCCTTTTCCTTAAGAACTGTATCGCTTCATAGGTACCTTCTGAAATGGGATGCCCGGTTGTATCACCCGGTGAATCTATAAAATAAGGATACGCGCCCTTCATACTTCCCCACAAAGAGATCTGGTCTATTTTATATAGCTGATATTTTGAGTCTCCTGATCCCTCAGACAGCATTGAATTTTTTTGCTTGCTTAAGTAGAGATAATACCCGCCAAGAGATGCAAATACAACAATAAGGACAAGCATGGTTGCGGTGGTAAATCTCTTATTTTCTTCTCCTGCAGGTTTGCTCAATAAGGTCAGGACATTCGGTATGGCCATGATAAGGGTAAACAGCAGCAGGGCCACAAGCCCGAAACTGTAGTTATTGTAAAGATTCTCGGAAAACATAGATAGGTTGAACTCAGATGAAACAAGGAACTGGCTCAGATAAAGATACAACCCGGCTACCAGGGCGAGGTTCACGATCGCAAGCATCCTGTGGACATTGGCAGATTTTACAAAGTTAAAGAAGATAACAAGCGAGGTCAGGCCTATCGCGAGAAGTATCCCAGATACAACCAGGTTTAAATCCATGAGCCACCACGAGAACAAATCCATCTTTCCAAGTGTCCAGAGCGCAGTTGAAACCAGCCAGACCCCAAACACCAGATGCAGGGCGCCAAGAAAGCCCCGAAAGCCCATGCCTTTTATTTTATCCACATACTTTCCTTCATAGGACACCATATATTCCTCCTCCTTTTCGTTTAACATTGCTGCATTCGGACACCAGCCAAGCCACACTCTCAATTTTTTGACAGCATTCATGTCATTTCCTCTTTTAATTTTTTAATGAACTCCTCATGATTTTGAGTTGTCAGAATAAGTTCCCTGAAGAACCCTTTTTTCTTTTCGATCACCACCGCAGGTTTGCGCATACTTACAAAGGCAAGTCTCCTTCCCCACAGACGCAGACCCCAGCCGACATACCAGGGAATATTTTCTATTGTTTTTATATCCTTGATCTCGGAGAAGGGGATGCGGTATTTGAACGGGGGCATCACAGCCTCCACGCCATTGCCGGTGATTCTGAATTTCATGCTGAAAAAGCCCCACATGACAAGGGCATAGAGAGATGCCGCAAAGAGCAAAACGAACCCGGCCTGCTCAGGCACTTTCCCTGGTTCTACCATATTCCCGAAGAATGCAAAACCATATGAAAAAGCCAGCACAACAAAGCCCAGAATGATTATCAACTTGATCGAATTGCTGAAAGGAGCATTCTCCTCATATACCGGGTTTTTGTTTGCCGGCAAGCCGCTGCCCCTTATCCCTGAAGCACTGGCATATACGATATTATTTTCAAAAGCCGTGGTCTTCATGTTCACCAGAGGGCACCATCCCATCATCTTTTTAATAGTTCCGGTCATGTTCATTAGATATCAACCCTTTTGACTGATCTGGAATTGAGACAGGTCTCCATCTTAAGAATTTTTCTTCAACAAGATAGATTCTCTTCCTGTTCTTTCGCTCCCAGTAAATTACGAGTGGATAGTGTATCCATTGGATAGGGAAAAATATGCTTAACATGAATTGGAGAGGTTCATCCTTACCGATGGTAAAAGTCAGCAGCATTATGACAGCAAAAAATATTGCAAGCTGGGAGAAGGTCTGGAGAAAAATGTTTTTCATCAGGCCTACCCGGGGCT
>CABMIA010000133.1 GCA_902386085.1 uncultured archaeon | reverse complement strand
GGATACTGCAATTGCACCAATTATCCCGATAGGTACATTGACATAAAATATCGATCGCCAGCTTAAGCTTTCGATCATAAATCCTCCAAGCCCGGGGCCTGCCATCCACCCCACGGCGACCACACTTCCAAGTAACCCAAGCGCTTTTCCCCTTTCACCGTCAGGAAATGCATGCGTAACTATGGCAGCCCCATTCGCCATGACCATGGCAGCGCCGATTCCCTGGATTACCCTGAAAAATATAAGCTGTTCCGCACTCCATGAAAGGGCGCACAGGAGAGAGCCTGCGGAAAAGATCAAAAACCCAAGCGCGAAAACAGGTTTTCTTCCTACGATGTCTGAAAGCCTCCCTATGCTGAGCAGCAGGCTTGTGATCGTGAGAAGATAGGCGATAATGACCCATTCGATGGTTGTAATACCTGTTGAAAAATAGGTGGTTAGCGTCGGAAGGGCTATGTTCACTATACTCCCGTCAAGGGTAGCCATAAAAACGCCCACAGATACCGTTAACATCGCGACCCATTTGTAATTCATGCCCTTAAACCGTACAGCTCTGCGTTGTCTATCTGTATCCTTGCCATTTCAACAGCGATTTTTGTGTAGTCCTTCCGGTTCATCTTTCCCCTGGTGAGAAAACCGATGATGCCTTCTTCATACCCTATATCCGGTTTGCCTGAAACGGGCAAAAATGCCTGCGAGATAGTTATTCCCTCATTTATGACCTTTTCAGTGCTCTCTGGCGGGTATTCAAACGCAGGACCGAGACCGAGGTATATCCTTTCGCCGTCGAAAATGGCGCAGCAGCAAAAGTTCATATGGCCGCTCAGTGTTCCCGGGACAGGAGCTATACCGTCTTCAATACCCACCGAATAAGTGCAGTTACCGAAGACCGTTTTGGCCCTGAATATAGCACCCTCAATGATCTCACCAAGGCCCAGGGGCTGTTCCCTTACACCTGATTTGCAGTGAGAGCCTTCCACATTATATCCTGCGAATACTTCTTTAACAGCATCTATCTTGTTCCTGTTCAGGGAGGCGACATAGATTTTTTTCATCGCAGGCTGCTCAAGTGTTCTTTTCTTTAAAGAATTTGATGAAAAATTTCCATCCTGTCTTGCAAAGATGCTTCCTTTTTTGCGGGTCTTTTCTTACCCAGTCCATGAGGTAGAAGAACTGCGCCTTGTATTCAGCCACGGTTTCCTCAACGATGGCAGGGGGATTCGGGACCCCAAGCGTTCGCAGGTACTCGATGAACAGCTTTTCCCCCTTCTCCTGCGCAAGACCGTCGATTTTCATGACCTTGAAATTATAACCTTCATTTTTCAGCCACTGTGCCGTCTTATCATGGATGGATCCTGAGCAGATCTCTATCTCCTCTTCTTTTGTGACATTCATTTTGATGAATCCCTGCTCAACGATATCCCTGGCGCTTGAAAGATATGTCTTCTTCTTAAACTTGTCAATATTGAAATCCTCGATCGGGACGATGTCGTAGTGTATCTCCTCTGTTTCCTTGCGCAGGACGATTATGCCCACTCCGCCGATTGGAGTGCCCCAGCCCTGGTCGTCTATCTGGATCGTCATTGTTTTGATTGATGGGATGTTTTGGTATTTAATTGTTTATGATTGTTGAAAGTTTCTAATCATCGCCAGCACTTCCTCCTCAGTAAGGTCGTGCCATTCCTTATACGCATCAGCCACGGCAAATATCATAGTATCTCTCAGGTTCAGGCAAAAAAGTTCATCAATGTGCGGGCTCACGATATCCACCGCATTCCTGGAAGCCGTGGGAACAGCAACTATTATCCTGCCTGGAGAATACTTTCGTATCGAGCTTATGGCCGAGAGCATTGTATAGCCCGAAGCCAGTCCGTCATCCACAATTATTACCGTCCTGCCCCTCAGGTCAGGAAAAGGTTTGTTACCCCTGAATTTTTCCATCCGTCTCTTAAGTTCACGTTTGACCTCTGCAACCGCTGACTGGATATCAGATTCATCCAATTGAAGTTGATGGACTAACTTTTCGTTGATCATCCCCTGCCCATCCCAGCTTATAGAACCAAAACCTGCTTCTGGATTGTATGGGACCGGGATTTTCCTGACGATTATTAAATCCATGGGCAGACCGAGTTTTCTCGCGATTGCCATTCCCACAGGGACACCGCCCGATGGGATAGCAAGGACTATGGGATTTGAGAAGGACCCGGCGCGTGACTTGAGCTTTTCGGCAAGAAGTTCTCCTGCATGGGTTCTATCCCTGAAAACTGTAGCCTGTAAAGGTGCCGAGCTCAAGAACGCGTTTTGCCCTAGCCAGGCGAGAACAATCATGCGCAGTAGTGCACCTTCGACATACCCGATTTTTTTTGAAACAATTCTCATGCTATCTTGCTACAGACTTCTGATATTCCTGTATTTACGCTCTCAACCGGGTTTTGTCCCGTGAACTTTCACGCTGACAATGGATTCTGCAATTTCCTTTACAGCTTCAACCGGGATGTTAAAATTCGAAATAAAAGCCTTTGCGGTCGGATCGTTCGTCATCAACTCTACCGGAAAGTGCGTTTCATCGATTATCCTGACATCATTGAATCCTGCATTCCATATCGCTTCCAGGTACTCCTCCTTCATTACCGCACCTGAAAGGCAGCCAATATAAGCCTCAACAGAATTTTTTATGGCATCTGGAAGCTCTTTCATCAGGACCAGATCCGAAACCATCAGCCTGCCTCCAGGCTTCAGCACCCTGAACGCCTCCTCAAAAACCCTCTTTTTATCAGGTGCAAGGTTGATAACACAATTCGAGATGATAGCATCGATAGAGTTATCGGCGGCAGGCAGGTTCTCGATCTCCCCGAGCCTGAATTCCACGTTCGTATAATTGCCCGCTCTTGCATTTGCCCGTGCTTTATCCAACATATCAGGCGTCATGTCTACCCCTATGACTTTCCCTTTTTTCCCGACCCTCCCGGCTGCAAGGAAACAATCAAACCCTGCGCCAGAGCCAAGGTCAAGCACGGTTTCTCCCTCTTTTAGAGAGGCGAGAGCCACAGGATTCCCGCACCCGAGACCCAGGTTTGCGCCTTCAGGGACTGAAAGGAGTTCTTCATCGCAGTACCCGATTTTCCTGCTGATATCCTCTGCCCTGCTCACGTTCCCGCAGCAATTGGTAACCGGAGCGCAGCATGAGCTTCCCTGCCTGGCTATTTTTGCATAGCCTTCCCTTACTGTTTTCTTTACTTCTTCCTGTTTCATATTAGTTCCTCCAATCCTTATTTTATATTATGTCCTTCATGACGGGTCCGAGCATTTCCTTCACGATTTCTGCGAGTTTCTCGACCTTGATCAGGGAAATGCAGCATACATCGCCGTCCTTTTCCCAGTTTATGACCGCAAGCTTATCCCCGGCACGGATTTTTGCTTTATCCCGTATCTCCTTGGGAAGCACCATCTGCCCCCTCTCATCCACGGTTATCACTGATTCAACCTTGCAGCATCCCATGCCTGCGGGCGCGCAGCAGGATTTGTCTTCATCTCTTTTTGCCATTTTATCACCTTAAGTTGTAGATGGTGTTCAGAATATTTAAATTTTTCTGATAATTCAGATTATGCTGAGTATTCAGAGTTTTAAGGTATATGATGGTCTCAAATTTCTTTCCCAGCGACCCCGTCTATTTTCAGGCTTCTGCTTTCCAGGTTTACAAACCATACAGGATAATAAAAAACTTCAAATTTTGTTATGTCTGCTTCATCTTCTAAACCTCTTATTATTTTTTGTAATACATCCTCTGTAAGCCCCGGCTTATCTGTTCTCCCGGAAATTTGATGTATTTCAGGGCGGCTTAAAGACTTTTTTAGATCAGGGATTTCAAATTTAATAAGAAAAGAGTATAATTTTAAATTTCCTGTTTTTGAAAAAGTTATTATCTTTCTATTTTGCAGGTTGTGTATAACATTTCTTATTGTAGTTTCGGATAGTTTAGTTTTAATTTCAAGATCGCCGATGGTAGTTTTTTCATTACTGAAAATTTCCAGCAATATCCTGATTTCATTTTCATTTAAACCAATTAATTTAGAAATACCTGTTGAGTATTTTAATCCATTCCTAATATCCACGAATTCGCCGCTTACATAATCTATTATAAGTGAATGCGATTTAAGACTTTTCGTGATAAATCCCTCCGGAGCAGTTACTTCAACCCAGACAAGTGGATGATAAATAAGCTCGATAGATTTTACATGCTCCTTTTCCCCGAATAGCCAGTATTTTTTCTTTCTTATACCCTCAACGATAGATTCTATCTGCTCTTTTGAAATTTTTGCCACAACTCCTTTCAATTTTCTCTCGCCAAACTCATAAGCCTCTTTTGCATTCTCCTTCTCCTCTGATATCTCTGCAAAACCCAGGCTTGTTTTTAGGCCGGTAATTTTACCTGTTGCTTTTGGAATGAGTTTCGGGGTAAGGCCTTTGTGCTGTGTTATTCTCCGGACGGCCTGCATCCTGGTTTTTTCTTTCACCACGTTACCCATCACGAAAAATTCGCCGGTGTTCAATTTAGGCAATAGTTCCAGTTCTTTCCTGTCAGCAAAAAACAAATCGACTGCTCTTAAATCGTTTTCTGTTGTCAATTTCCCGATTAACTGGTTTCCGCACTGTGACAGGACATTTTTATTTACAAGTGAAGGTCTTTGCGTCGCAACAAGCAAACCCAACCCCCTTTTTCTGCCTCTTTTTGAAATCTCCTCTATTTCTTTCAAAGAGTCCTTGCTTTGCGGAACAAACCTGTCCGCCTCCTCAATAATCAATAAATACGGCTGCTTTACCTGGCTTTCGATTTCATATAATTTACCTGCAAAATCGGAAACGACCTTTCTTTGATCCAGAACATCCGATACATCTAAAATCAAAGAGACGTTATTTGTTATTGATTTTGTTATGAGGTCATTGAAATCAACTTCTATGCTAACATCCGCTTCTTCCCCGCCAACCCAGAGCAGTTGAAACTTTTCTTTCAAAGAGAAATATTCCCCTTCTGTATCAACTACACAAAAAGCGATATTATTTTGCAGCAGATGTTCACAAAGCACTGCAATTAAATAGCTTTTACCACTCCCGCTTTGACCTATTACGCATGTTCTTCCGGTAACCAATTCCTGCGCATCTATAAAGACGTCTTTTGTATCAGATTTTCCAGCAAGAAGCTGTGTTTTGTCAGTCATAGAATCGTTTGTGGCGTTCTCATAAATTTTTGTAGCTATGTCTAGTGTGCTTTAGTAATACGTCAGCCCGACCCATAATAAAGGACAATCCCAATATTTCCTCTAATTGAGAGATGATTTGTTAATCGTTATATATAAACGGTCGTATATGAATTTTTTTCAATCCCAGAGGAATTCATACCATAACCTGAATATCTGGGACCCCATCCCGAAGACATCCTTTACTAAATTGACCTTCGTTGCGCCGCCGTGTTTCCATTCAACCGGGAATTCCTTTACCTTGAAACCCGCGCGCTGTGCCCTGACGAATAATTCCGTATCCCAGAACCAGTGTGTATCCTTGACCTCGTCCAGAAGCTTAAAAAGCGGCTCCCGCCTGAATGATTTAAATCCGCATTGATGGTCGTACAACTTTGAACCCAGCATCAACCGCGTAAGGAAGTTAAAACCCTTGCTTGCAAATCCCCTTTTGAACGGCCTCTTGACGTCACTCTCAGGAAGCATGCGTGAGCCAGTGGCAAAATCATAGCCTTCGCGGATGTACTGGATCAGCTCCCTCAGGTGCCTCATATCCGTAGCAAGATCCACGTCGATGTACCCGAGGATCTCCCCGTTTGCTGCTTTGAACGCACGGTTCAGGGCGCGCCCCCTGCCCTGCCTTTCATCCGAATGGAGATGCACCACGAAATCATGTTTCTTGGCAAGGGCCTCGCTGATCCTATCTGTGCCGTCCTTGCTCCCGTCCTCGGCGATTATGATCTCAAATGAGGGCGTTATCTCGCGAAGGGCGGCGGCTGTTCTTTCCACTGTGCTCTCCATGCGTGCGGATTCGTTGTACGCTGGAAGGACTATTGAAACTTCGACTATCTCTATACCTCCGTCTTTATCATTGCATCCGAACACTTAAATCCTGCCATGATCGAGCCGTTCATGCTCCTTTCGGGATAATTCGCCTCCGAGAACATTCCTGCAAGATAAAGCCCTTTGATTTCAGTTACATACGGAAGTACCTTTCTCCCGTACCCTGTTTCATAAACGGGCGCAGTATCCATGTCTCGGCGCAGCCGCCACCATTTCACTTTTTTCCCGAATCCGGGAAAGAGCTTTTCAAGGCCGCCCAGGTATTGTTTAATGACTTCCTCATCTTCCGATTTCCAGAGAAGGCTGCCGGGATCCTGGAAATACGATGTTACATATACCAGTTTCTCTCCATAATCCGATGCAGATATAAAGTTGGTATGTTCTATAACAGCGCCGAAGGGAACATTATCCTTGATGTTCAGCCAGTAAACATCATCCATGACCTTTCCAGATAACCCAAAAAGCGCACATGCTGTTCCCTGGTACCTGACATCCCTATCAACCTGAAGCTGTGCATCTATCATTTTTTGCAGGATATGGGGCGCAACCGTTGAAATGACCATGTCACATCTGATAAACTCCCCGTCCACAGTAATGCCCCGGACAGAACCCGCCTTTATCTCGATCTTCGATACATTCCCATGCCTTATAATGCCGCCCCTTTTCCTGATATTCCCGGCCATTGCTTCTATGAGCGCATGAAATCCCCCTCGCATGTAACCCAGGCGCTCGCCCTTTGCGCCTCTGTTCGAGCGGATGCGGACGCGCCCCAGGAGCCAGGCAGCGGAGACCTTTTCGCTGTTATCCCCGAATTTACTTTGAAGCAGCGGAAGAAAGAAATTATTATAGACAGATTCGCCTGCAGTGTCGATTATCCAGTCTTTTGCCGTGATGTCGTCAAAAGGCGCCATATCTTTTATCGTCCTGGCCTTCAGGACAAGCCGTGTCAGTCTGATCACATCCAGGAACGGCAGGGCTTTCAGGATCTCAAAAGGAGTGTTCATCGGGTATATTTTACCGTTAAAATAATATCCTGTAGAGCCGCGCAGCCATTCGATCCTGCTGCCAAGGCCGAGTTCTTCGATAAGGGATATGAGTTCTTTATCTCCTGCAAAAAAATGATGGTAGTATTTCTCGATATG
Organism: uncultured archaeon; assembly: GCA_902386085.1. Taxonomy (GTDB): domain Archaea; phylum Halobacteriota; class Methanosarcinia; order Methanosarcinales; family Methanoperedenaceae; genus Methanoperedens. Next base: position 527 of record CABMIA010000133.1, on the reverse strand, counting down.
GTAGTCATCGATACCGTAACTGGACACCATGCCGCCAAGTTCAGGCTCTTTTTCTATGATTATTATTTCATCCCTGCCTGCAAGTTTATACGCTGCAGCAAGGCCCGCGAGTCCGCCGCCGATGATTATTGTGGTCATGATAAAAACATTTTGATGTTACGAGATTGCTTTCACGGTTGTGCTTTTCTGCGTATCTTTTGCAATAACTTCATTTCTTAATTTTTGAAGTCGTTTATTGATATCTTCGAAGATATAGCTACCTTTTGCAAGCTCCTGCGCCTGCATGTAATAATCTAACGCACGCTCTTTCTTGGCTTTATTCACGAAAACATCGCCGATGTTCATCAAAATTATGGATTCCTGTATTCTACTCCTCATATCCCTGAATATCAGCAGCGCTTTCTCGTAATATTCCAGCGCTTTTTCAGGCTCGCCTCTGGTTTGGTAGACATTGCCCATGTTTCCATACTCTGCTGCCATCCCTTCTTTAATTCCAAGTTCCTCGTCAAGTTTCAAAGCCTTCTCAT
>CABMIA010000132.1 GCA_902386085.1 uncultured archaeon | reverse complement strand
ACACATGGATGAATTGAAGGACAGCTCAAGCGACACTCCGGCAGCCAATATCAGAACAGTGCTTGAAAGCCTGGATGGGATCGCAGACGGGGCCATAATCGTAGATCTTTCAAGGGGCGTTGAGGTTCCGGTGGTAAGGGCAATTATCCCGATGTTTGAGCTCTTTACGCTTGACCGTGAGAGGAAAGGCGAGCGTATCAAGAGAAAGAAGAAGAGAGTGCCCAAATGAAGCCCGTGGTGTACACAGGCACGAGTATAAGTCACCGCGATGCAGAAAAAATACTGGACGCAGAGTACCGCAAGCCTGTCAGGCGTGACGATATCAGGAAACTTATGAGATCGCCGCCGGATATCATCGGCATAATCGATGGGGTTTTCTTTGACAGCGCGGCAGTAGCCCATCGTGAAATAATCGAAGCGCTAAAGAACGGTATAACCGTGGTTGGGGGGGCAAGTATGGGAGCGCTCCGCGCTTTTGAGCTTGAGCCCTACGGCATGATCGGGGTTGGCAGGATATACGATATGTACAGGAAGGGGGTCATCGAATCCGATGATGAGGTGGCGGTGACTTTTAATGAGGAAACGATGGAGCCGCTTTCGGTCCCGCTTGTGAATGTGAGACTGACCCTTGATCTTGCGATGGATATGGGGATCATGTCAGGAGAGCAGGTTTCGGGAATCCTGGATATTACCAGGAAAATATTCTACCCTGACAGGAATTACCGGGATATCGTTATGGAATCCGTGAAAAGAGGAATTATCGGGGAAGGCAAAAAAGAGGAATTGCTTGATTTTTTCAAGGAACATGAAATAGATGTGAAGCGGGAAGATGCAATTCTGGTGCTTGAAAAGGTAAATGAATTGTGCTGCGGTTCAGAGAAAGTGCAGAAAGATTAAGGCATTTTGGGTTTGCGAAAGTTATTCTCCAAAGAAAGTTTTAAGTTAGATTAATGTTATATATACATAACATAATGTTATAAATAAACAACATTTAGGAGGGCAAATGAAATTCAGAAATAATATTGGATATCTTGGTTTAATCGGTTTTCTGGGCCTGCTCGGCCTGGTTACCGGAAATACCGGATTCTATGGATTCTTTGGGGCTTTTGGATTTTTCGGCGCTGTGGGCGGAAGAGGCAGGGATGAAAGGGTTGAAAGGAATATTAACAGGGCATGCAGGAATGCATTTGTCTTAAGTGTGGTAGCATCATCCATATCTTTAGCCTACGCCGGAGCTTTCAAAGCAGTTGAGAACTATCCGCTGCTGCTGGCTCTTCCTTTTGTTGGGAGCATGTTGTTATTCGCTTTATCATATACATACTATGACAGAAAAGGCGATGTAGAATGAAATTCAGGAAGGACAAAGATATTTTGCAATTCATGGGAGTGGGCATTGGGATGATTCTGGCAGGACTGGCCACTTTTAAATACCTCCATCCGGCGGGCATGGGGCTTGCTATTAGCGGGGCAGTGCTGACACTGATAGGCTTGCTGTTTGCTACAAAACCAAAAGAAATTCTTTTGCAGGATGAGCGGTCCAAAAGAATCAATGAGAAGGCGGGATATTACGGGTTCTGGGCGATTCTTGCAATCATCACAGTGATGAATTACTTAAATATCACGAAGCTATGGATTCCTACTTTTTTTGACACCTATTCGATAATCATATTTACCGGAATCTATTGCTGGATTATCCTTCGCTGGCATTTCAATAAAAAAGGTGATACAGAGTGAAGCTTAAGGATAATAAAAAAATGCTGTTTATGAGCAAGATCAACCTGGCGCTAAGCGTATTTTTGCTCGCATTTGCATCTTTTTGGGTCGTTCAAAATATTTATGAAGGAAAATCGTATCACGAGCCCTCACTTTTCGTTCTCCTCGGCTTGACTCTTTTGATAAGCGCATATATGAACATCAAAAGGTTTAAAGCAGAATCAGAAGGGAAAGCAATAGCTGACGAACGGTCCAGGCGGGTCGGCGAAAAATCCGGATTATTTGCATATTTACTGCTTCTTGGAAGCCTCATGGTTTCTGGCCTGGCTAACAGCATCCTTAATTTAAGGCTGGAATATACAAGCACGGTATATGTGATTCTGGTTGCTTCCCTGTTTTCGTGGATAATTATCGGGCATTATCTTGACAAGAAAGGCGAAGTATAATGAAAACACGGATCAAGGAGCTTAGGGCAAGATACGACCTGACCCAGGAAGAGCTTGCTAATAAGGTAGGTGTGAGAAGAGAGACTATCGTTTTCCTGGAAAAGGGAAAATATAATCCCTCATTAAAGCTTGCCCATGATATAGCAAAAGTATTGAAATCAAAAATAGAGGATGTTTTTATTTTCGAGGAGTAGTCTGCTGAAAATCATTACCCTTAATACCGGCCATCTCAATAACAGAAGCAGGTTTTATGGAAAGACTCCGCCCAATCAGCGCCTGAAAACAGATTTTCCAATCCTTCACAAAGGCAAAGTGCCTGTTTTTGATAAGAGGACATGGGATTTTCCGGGTCCAAGGTCTTGTAGAAAAACATATCACACTGACATACGATGAATTTCTGGCGCTGGACAGGACGACCGATATCAGCGATTTCAACTGCGTGATGGGATGGAGCGGTTTGACCTGAAGTGGGAAGGGGTTCTTTTCAGCGATATTGCAAAGCTTGTGAAACCTAAAAGCAGCGCTCGTTATGCCACGATAGAGGCTGACGGCGGATACACCACAAGCCTGCCCCTCCAGGATTTAATGGAACCCGACGTGCTTTTTGCCTGTAACCTTGATGATAAGCCGCTTGAACCTGCGCATGGGGGGCCGCTTCGCCTTGTCGTGCCGAAAAAATACGCATACAAGATCGCCAAATGGGTGAGAAGGGTGGTGTTCGCGGAAGAGCAGGAATTGGGGTACTGGGAGAAGAAGGGGTTCAGTAACAGCGCGGATACGTGGAAAGAGAGAGGTATTCGGATTAAGTGGAATATGTGTAATTATTGAGAAGGTGACCGCAGATATCGTAATCAGAGGCTCGTGCCCATATGAGGTTATGCAACTTTAAGAACAAATTCATCCGAATCTATAGGTAGTATTTTTGCGATTTTTTTAGTCGCCAAGGTTTTGGAAAGTTCTTTTGGGAATCGTATCAGGTAGTTTCTCCCATCTGAAGATATTTTAACTTCATAGCCCTTTATTTCTTCAGCATGTCGCAATGCAAACTCCCGTTCTATCCTGGACGCAGTTTCAACATCCAATAGTTCTTTTTCACATTTGGGGCATTTGTAAGCAATCACATTCATAATCATTATATTGCCTCTCTTCACATCGATTTTTACTGGTTCCATTTTTATGTGGCAGTCTGTGCAATGTGGATGGGCTTTATAATCCAGTTGAACCTCAAATGTTGCCTCTTCTCCTTTCAGCATCTCTGGTTGAATATTCTCATAATCTATTTCTTTCTTTTTAGCCTTCATATTTATCCTCTTTTTCTCTTGTAAAGATCAGTCTGCCAGTTTGATGACTGATAAGCGGTTTTTATTTCAGCCGTGCCGGCTTCGTATTCAAAGAATACAGTTACATATCCGGCACAGCACAACCCTATAGCCATGTAATTGCTACCGCCTACCTTTTCTATATGATGTGTGTTATAATTTTCTAAGATGTCTTTTGCTACTATCGGATCAAGACCATGCTTACATTTGATTTTTTCGGCAATTTCTGGTGACATAAGTATTCTTTGAATTAGCATTCATCTTCTACGTATGATTTTCGTATGATATGATAAATGTTTCTGGGAACGGGGGGATACACCAGCACTGACCCTTGGAAGGAGGAGAGGTGTTCATATTGAATCTAAATCTTGCAAACTTGTGCTTCTTATTGCACAAAAGTTGCTAATTTTGTGCACTTTGCATTGCGGATTTTCGACGAATTTTAAAAATTATTCACTGTATTCAAATCAGATTTTTATCGGTACTGTAAGCAAATAATGCGCGACCGCGGCAAAGAGCGCTATGAAGCTCAGAATAAGGAAAAATTCAGACCATTTTAGCATCCCGTGCTTCTTCACCACGATCTCCTCGAATCTCTCTTTCGAGTCCCGGCTTGAATTGATATTGATCGCATAAGCCTTCGGCGAAAGCGTCAGCACCGCAAAAACAAGGCTCAGGAGCCAGAGCAAAATGGGCGCAAGGTATATGCCGGCAATCCCATCAGTTAGTATAGGCTTTACATTCGAGAAGGCGATGGCATGGAAATAGATGCCCTCAAGCAGGCTGTTCACAGCGATTAGCTGCTTTGCGACATCCTCGATTGTGGAAATGGATTCGCCCACGAGCTTGCGGGCGTTCTCGCGCCAGAAGGGGTTGGGTTCGGGAGTTACAACGGGAAGTTCGCTGTTCATGGTTCCACCGGATATTCGAAAGTCTTCCTGCAATTGGGATTGGGGCACTCAATATCAATTGTCTTAATACGTTTGGGTTTTGGCTTCCAGAAATTCAAGATACTGCGCACAGCAACGGTTTCGCCATCTTTTTCTTGCTCTCCTATGTCTGTTCTGAATTCATATCCGCAGTGGGGGCATTTTACAAGTTCAAGCGCCATTGCGCCTCATGATTTCTTCCATTGCTTTGTTAAAGACTTCTTCGCCCATTTTTTCTTTTATTCTGCTAATATCGCTTTCAACTATCTTGCTGTCAGGGGAATTTAGTTCCCTTAAAATAGAAAGAGCTACAAGATACTTTTCAAGAGCTGCAGGAAAGTCTTTATCTTTTTCTTCATATATATCTGCTATGTGGGCAAGACTAATTGCAATTCCGCTTTTATCTTCCAGTTCTATTGCTAATTCTAAGCTCTGCTGGTATAATTTTACTGCCTCCTCATAGTTACCCTGGCGTTGGTATATCATTCCGAGGTGGTCAAGGGAATTTGATATACTTTTTTTATCTCCTATCTCATCAGACAGCTTACGGCATTCTTGAAAAAATTCCGCCGCCTTCTCACAATTACCTTGGTGATAATATAGCATTCCAAGTTGACCCAAGCCATATGCCATGCCACCTTTATCTCCTAATTTTTTTCTTGTCTTCAAGCTCTGCTGGTACAGCTCGAATGCTTCCTCATTTTTGCCCTGTCGAAGTTTTATGTTTCCAATTTGATGCAAGGTGCTTGCGATGCCACTCTCGTCTTCCTGTTCTTCGTATATTTTTAGGCTCCGATTGTATAACTTTACTGCTTCCTCATAGTTACCATGGTCTTGGTATATCCATCCGAGCTGGTAAAGGGTGTTTGCAATGCCTCTTTTGTCTCCCAACTCTTCTTTTGTCTTCAAGCTAAGCTGGTATAACTTTATTGCCTCTTTATAATTACCTTGGCTATGATGTATTGTTCCGAGGTTGTGCAGGACATAAGCCACGTTCTTTTTCCGCCCTGCTTTTTCAAATATATTTTTCGCTTCATTATTTAATTTTAAAGCTGTTCTCCAGTCACCTAACCCATGCAGTATGTTTGCAAGGTTTCACATTGCTGCTGCTTTTTCCGTACCTGAAGTTGTATTTATAGATTGATTTAACAGGTTTATTACCAGTTCAATATACCCCCATCTCACAAGATACGTGGAAGCATCAGCTACTATCTCTTCAGCCTCTTTCCACTCCTCAGCCTCGTAATAATATTCCCTCGCCTTAAGATCATCCCATAAGTTATTTGTTGTCACAACAAGATTCCCGTAATACTGCGCTGCCCTTATCAGCAGCTTCTTCCTGTCCAGCTTCTCTTTCTCAAGCTCCTGCCCTGCAAATTCCCTCACCAGCGTATGCATTGCATAAAAGGTTTCTTTCTCAGCCTCCTGTTTCGCAATCAGTCCCCAGTTTATAAGATTCGTAAGCGCCTCACTTACAGGCGGGCTTGGCTGGCTCTCATCCCCAATTATCCACGACAGCGCCTCAACAGGCACAGCCTCCTGGTAAATTGAAGCGCAAAGCAGCAGTTTCTTAGCTTTCTCATCGAGTTTTGAGTACGATTTATCCAGCAACGTGAAATCTATTAGCTCCTTTTTCAATGGAGCAAGTTCCAGCAGCACGCCATCCACTGTTTCTATAGCCGCATGTCTGGCAAACTGCCCTATTGTCCAGGGATGCCCTCCGATGGCTTTGTAAATTTTGCCCTTCTTCTCAGTTTCAAGATTTGCCAGTTCCTTATAGTTATTCATTAGCCACAGCGTCTCAGGAAAAGGCAGTTCAGGCAGTGAAATATGCTCTATGTTGCCCGTGAGCCTGCCCTCTAAGGGATCGAAGTTGTAGCGTGTGGTGAAGATGAATTTCGTGTTAGTGATGGTATTATTAAGAACGTGCTGGATAAAATCTTTAAGCTCCGGATTTGCAATATTGCTCCTCGTCTCATCCAGGCAGTCCTCGAAGTTGTCAAGTATTATGAGAAAACGCCGCTGGTTCAATATGCCCGCAAGCGCCGCGGTTTTGACTTTGAGCGGAACTGGCTGGTAGAGTACTTGGTTAAGCTGCTGGATTCCCGCGAGGTTCAGGAAGGCATTCAGTTCGTTCAGGATATCCTCGGGTCGTGTCGTACCTCGGCATCTCATCGCGAACATACCATCAAAATACTGATTCATTCTCAGCGCAAGGCGCGTCGCAAGCACGGTCTTGCCCAAGCCTCCGAAGCCGTAGATTATTGCAGCGCGCTTCACATCAGACATGAAATCCTTCTGCAACACCCGAAGCTCCCTTCTCCTGCCTACGAAACCCTTCTTCATCACTGCAACTTCTCCAAGCATCGTAGGTTTGTTGAATATCTCAGGCGCCTCGGATTTTATTCTGCTCACCGCAAGGCAGTCGGGGTCAGAGAGATAAAGCACTGGCGTTGCAAAATCCACGCCGTTGCTCTTCTCAGCATTCTTCATAACGATTCTTGTCTCCGTGAGCGCAAGATCAACAGGCTTATTAATTAAAGCCTGATAGAATATAGATGCGAATTTTGTGGCTGAGAGATCAAGTATCGAGTACTGCATAGCAACTACAGCAGGTATGTTCTTTCTTGCTAAATGGCTCGCTAAATCTGCATAGGCTTCCTTGTTCGAAGTTTTACCCGACTGGCAGGCGCTCAATACCACAAGCCTGACATTTCTGCCAGTTAGCAGATCAGAGATGGCGCCGTTATCCATTTCTCTTGCTGTTCCATCCTCGGTTTCAAGAATAAGGTAGCCTTTATTTTTCCTATCATTAAATGTGCCGTGACCGGTGAAATGCACTATATGGTAGTCCTTTTCATTCAGGTAGCCTTCGATGGTCTCAAAAGTAGCATCTTCGGTGAAATCTACCTCTATCTTATGTTCCCTCTAGAGTTTATCAACAGCCTCTAGAATAACCTCCTGCTCAAGCTCTGTATTCAGGGGCGCAACTCTTGGATCGTTCGGGCTTGAGATTACAACCAGCATACGTAGAATGGATTCCAGAGGACTGGATTTTACCCTGCTTACCTCAAAAGGAAACCTTGAGATCAAAATATTCCTGTTTGTGACAAGAAAATCATTACCGTTATGGAGAAATTCCCACGGTAGCGCCGCAATCTCCTGTGTGCTTTCATCGCATCGCAGGCAGATTCGCAGTCCTCCGCCGCTTTTCTGCGTCTCTTCTAAACAATTCTTGAAATATTCCCCAAGCTTGCCTGAAAAGACTTTGTCATATAATTCTCTGCCGAAATCTATATGGAAGGTCTCTTTTTTCTCTTCTTCCGGTGCGACGACCGCTTTTTCTTCCAGGCGCCGCAATCCCTCAAGCACTTTTAGCTCGCCCGTTCGCAATTCAAAGGTCTGCTCTTCTGCAACACTGCCATTGTCCAGAGCTCGGGCGCGGTAGAGATTGGGCGATTCCTTTGATAACCTGAGTTCAAAATCCTTGTAGTTCAAAAATACCACCTTTTGGAAGAAGTCCCATGTTTATTTTCATGAACATCTTCATGAATAATAGTACCACGCAAATAAATCTGTTGGTCACTCATTTTTAGGGCTTCTCTATCAAATATTGGCACAATGGACAGGATTGCCGATATTTTCTCCCTGTTCCAGCCGCCCTGAACGATTTTTTGGATTCTGATTTATCGCATGATAGAAATT